>CAZQFG010000138.1:0-7874 GCA_964592515.1 uncultured Chryseobacterium sp.
CCCGTATTGCGGTGTGCTCAAGGACTTTCTTCCCGCTTGAGCAGTGAGAAGATCAAGCGCATTGCTTCTCGAACCGCTCCCTATACGCCCTCTCCAGTTCCTCCTGGTGCTCCGGGGCTGCGATGCCGATCAGCGCCTTGGCCCGTTGTTGCAGGTTCTTGCCATAGAGGTAGGCCACGCCGTGCTCGGTGACCACGTAGTGCACGTGGGCGCGTGTGGTGACCACGCCGGCGCCCTGCTTGAGGAAGGGCACGATCTTGCTGGCGCCCTTGCCGGTGGTGCTGCACAGCGCGATGATGGGTTTGCCGCCCTCGCTGAGCGCCGCACCGCGCATGAAGTCCATCTGCCCGCCCACGCCGCTGAACTGGTAGGTGCCGATGCTATCGGCGCAGACCTGGCCGGTGAGGTCCACCTCGATGGCACTGTTCACGGCCACCACCTTGGGGTTCTCTCGGATCACCTTGGTGTCGTTCACATACTGCGCGTCGAGGAAGGCGAAGAAGGGGTTGTCGTCCACCAGGTCGTAGAGCCGGCGTGTGCCGAAGGCGAAGGCGGTGGCGATCTTGCCACGGTGCTTTCGCTTGTACTTGTTGGTGATCACCCCCTTGTGCACCAGGTCGATGATGCCGTTGGAGCACATCTCGGTGTGAATGCCGAGGTCCTTGTGGTGGCCCAGCGCGCCGAGGATGGCGTCGGGGATGGCGCCGATGCCCATCTGTAGGGTGCTCCCATCCTCCACCATGGCGCTCACCAGTTCGGCCACACGGCGCTCCTTGGGTCCGATCTGCGCAGCATAGTCCACCTCGGGCAGTGGGTCGTTCACCTCAACCAGCGCGGCGAAACGGGAGATGTGGACATGGCCATCGCCAAGGGTGCGCGGCATGTGGGGGTTCACCTGCGCGAGAACTGTACGCGCATTGCGCACGGCGCTGCGGGCCACATCCACGCTGACGCCCAATGAACACCAGCCGTGCTTGTCGGGAGGAGAAACATGCACCAGGGCCACATCGATCGGCAGGATGCCTTTCTCGAACAGGCGCGGGATCTCGCTGAGGAAGACGGGCACATAGTCGCCGTACGGGCCGTCCACCGTACTGCGCATGTTGGCGCTGACGAAGAGCGAATTGAGGTAGAACGGACCTTGCACTTCGGGCCGGTCGAAGCCAAGGTCGCCGAAGGTGCTGATGGCGGTGAGCTCCACATCGTGCAGTTCGGCGTGGCGGTCGAGCAATGCACGGACCAGGGGCACCGGCGTGGCGGCACTGCCGTGGATGAAGACGCGGTCGCCGCTCTGCACCAAGCGCACGGCCTCGGTGGCGGACATCCAAGGGAGGGTGGACATGGGCGCAAAGGTGAGGCGGGTGACGGTGATGACCGGATAACGACCGTCAGCTTCGTGCCCGGGGCTCTTCTTCGAGTAGCGGTTCGTGGGGCGTCAACGTGGGTTTGCAAGCATGCGAATATTTCCCTTGCATTTATATTCCATGGAACATATCTTTGTGCCGTCAATGAACGATCTCGCCACAGATAGCTGTTCCATTCACGCGACTCCGGCTCAAGGCCGGAGTGACAAAGCACAAGCACCCATGGACCGCAAAGACTTCCTCCGCAAGAGCCTTCTGGGAACCGGCATGCTGGTGACCACCGCGGCATCGGCCAAGCTGATGACCAACGACATTGATGAACTGAAACCACTGGAGCCGGTAGGCTTCGATCACCTTCCTCCAACACCCCCCGAACGCATGGGCAATATGATCCTGCACCGCGCCAGTGAGCGTGGTACCGCCGACCACGGCTGGCTGAAGGCCAACTTCAGCTTCAGTTTCGCCAACTGGTACGATCCCACCCGCATGCACTTCGGCGTACTGCGCGTGATGAACGACGACATCATCTCAGCAGGCAAGGGCTTCGGCACGCACCCGCACGACAACATGGAGATCATCACGATCCCCCTGAAGGGTGCGCTACAGCACAAGGACAGCATGGGCAACACCAGCATCATCAACGCGGGCGATGTGCAGGTGATGAGCGCCGGCACGGGCATCCTGCACAGCGAGTTCAATCCCTACCCCGACAAGGATGCGAACACGCTGCAGATCTGGCTCTTCCCCAAGAAACGCCAGGTGACCCCGCGCTACCAGCAGCTGTCGCTCGACCCGAAGGACCGCATCAACAACTGGCAGCAGGTGTTGAGCCCCGACCCGGACGATGCCGGCGTGTGGATCCACCAGGACGCCTGGTTCCACATCGGCAACTGGGGTGCGGGCAGGAAGACCACCTACAACGTGAAGCGCAAAGGCAACGGCGTGTACGCCTTCGTGATCGAGGGCAGCGCCACCATCAACGGCCAGCAGCTCGGCAAGCGCGATGCCTTGGGCGTGTGGGACACCGACAGCCTCACCGTTGAGGCCGGCCCCAAAGGCGCGGAGATCCTGCTGCAGGACGTGCCGATGCAGCTGAGCTGAAAAGTCTCATCGCCAAGGACACCAAGTAAACCTGTCGAAGGAGGGATATGAAGATCTTCTTCGCGCTCTTGGCGTCTTTGCGGTGAACACGCACCAATAGAACGATCACAAAAACCTGAACAACCATGGAAACAGCAACCGCAACAACCACCAAGTGGGCCATCGACCCGAGCCACAGCGAGATCCAATTCAAAGTGAAGCACCTGATGATCAGCACGGTCACCGGCAGCTTCAAGGAATTCGGCGCCGAGGTGGAGCTCGAAGGCGATGACCTGAACAATGCCCAGGTGAGCTTCTGGGCCAACACCGCCAGCATCTTCACCAACGACGAGAAGCGCGACGGCCACCTGCGCAGCGGCGACTTCTTCGAGAGCGAGAAGTTCCCCAAGCTCAGCTTCAAGAGCACGCGCATGGAAGGCAGCGGGAACAACTGGAAGGTGACGGGCGACCTCACCATCAAGGACGTGACCAAGCCCGTGACGCTGAACGTGGAGTGGAGCGGCCAGGCCAAGGACCCCTGGGGCAACACCAAGGCGGGCCTCAACCTCAGCGGCAAGCTGGATCGCAAGGAGTTCGGTCTCACCTGGAACGCAGCGCTGGAAGCCGGCGGCGTGCTGGTGAGCGACGAGGTGCGCATCCTCGCCGAAGTGCAGTTGGCCAAGCAGGGCTGAGCGCGACCCAACGACCAGATCAACGCGAAGGGCCTGCTCCGAAAGGGGCGGGCCTTTCTGTTCCTGGTAGGCGCTCCGCGCACGGATCAGCGGAACGGTTAGCTTCGTGTGGCCTCGCTGAATGTGCGGCGAACCAAACACCACTGCCATGAACGAGATGGAAGCACAACTGGACCAGGCCAGCGCCTGGACCATGCGCATGAAGGACCTCGCCGTAGAGCTCGCACCCAAGTTGGTGGCCGCGCTCCTGGTGCTCTGGATCGGCTCACTGCTCATCCGCCTGTTCGCCAACATGATGGGCAAGGTGCTGAAGAGCCGTGGTGTTGAACCCACGCTTCAGCGTTTCCTGCACAGTTTGCTCACGATATCGCTGCGCATCCTGCTGCTCATCACCTTCATTGGCATGCTGGGAGTGCAGACCACCAGCTTCGTGGCCATCATAGGTGCAGCGGGCCTGGCCATCGGTCTGGCCTTGCAGGGTACGCTCGCCAACTTCGCCGGTGGCACGCTCATCCTGCTTTTCAAGCCCTACAAAGTGGGCGACCTGGTGGAGGCGCAGGGCCATGTGGGCAATGTGAAGGAGATCCAGATCTTCACCACGGTACTGCTCACGCCCGACAACAAAACCGCCATCATTCCCAATGGGGCCATGGCCAATGGCAACATCGTGAACTTCACCAAGGAAGGCCGGATCCGCGTGGACCTCACCTTCGGTCTCAACTATGCCGCCTCACTGCCCCGAGCGCGCGAGGTGCTCATGGGTGTGATGAGCGCCCATCCGAAGGTCCTGAAGGATCCCGCTCCGAGCGTGAACATTGCGCAGCTCAACCTGGAGGGTGTTCAACTCGCCGTGCGTCCTTACGCCGCGCCAGAGGATTACTGGACCGTGTACTTCGAAGTGTATGAGCAGGGGCTCTGGGCCTTGCAGTCGGCCGGAGTGGCCGGTCCGCAGCCGAGCATGCGCGTGATCACGGAGGCGAAGGCCTGAGCGGAGATCAAGAGGAGGAACGTTCGGTCCCGGGGATTGGCGGCGATCGGCACAGCGGTCATGCGGTGACGTAGATCATCCGCGCGATCGGGAAGGCACAACATCTTGCGGCATGCACGAACTGCGCACTGAAGAGATACTGACCCTTCGTCGCACACTGGTGCGAACCCAGGGTGAAGACCGGATCAAGCTGTTGCGGGAAGCCTGCGGTCGTTCCATCCGCTCGCCCAAGGCCCTGCGCGAATGGCATGATCTGCTGTTGTTCCTGCTGGCGCATCCGGCCAACATGGACGAACATGCGTTGGCCACGGCGGAGCTGGAGCGTGTCGTTGGTTTGTCCAAGGCCCTTGTCGGTGGTAGTGAGCGCACGCGTTACGGACTGATCAATAGCGGACTGGAGGGTGCACCGCTACAGAGCACGTACACGCATCGCCTTACGCGCTGGATGCTGGAGCGCTGGGGGGCGGCATTGGAGCTCTTTTCCGTGGAAGCCCCGCTGGAGGAGTTCCGGGAACTGCTGCGGCTCCTGCTCTCACCCGCGGAATGGGAGACGGTGGACCAGTCGTATACGGACGTGTACGAGCTGCTCAACTGCACCTATGGCCCATCGCGCAGCCTTCAACTGCAACGGCTGGTGGAGGCACTATCGGCCTTGAGTTGTGACGAGCGGACACGCGAACACCTGTGGTCGCGCATGCAGGTGTACGTGAAGGCGGAAGGCGCCGTGGGCTGCGGAACGACCTTGGCCCGCGCACCCATCGATGCACCCTTTTGCCTGCCCAATGGCCTGCAGCGCAGCGTGGACCTGATGGTCGCGGTGAACGAGCCGGTTGCCGCCCCCGTCCGACTTTCCGCGCTACAGCAGCTGGCGCTTGTTGATACCGCACGCACCGTGCTGGCCACGCTCCACCGCGAGACCGATCCGGTCACGCACGCAGGCGCCGTGGAGCTCTTCGACATGGGCCGCGGGCTGCGCATCGCGCTCTTCCACCTCGATGTGGAACACCGCCTGCCCTTCGATAGCTACGTGGGCTTCATGGCCTTCCGCAATGGGGTGCCGCTGGCGTACGGCGGTGCATGGATCTTCCCCGGCCGCAGCAAGGTGGGCATCAATGTGTTCCCAGCCCTGCGCGGTGGTGAGAGCGCCTGGTTCTTCGCACAGCTGCTCCGCCTCTACCGCCAACGGTTCGGCGTGGACCGCTTCGAGGCGGAGAACTACCAGCTGGGCCACAACAACCCCGATGGCCTCAAGAGCGGCGCTTACTGGTTCTATTATCGGCTCGGTTTCCGGCCCGTAACGAAAGCACTGCAACGCATGGCGGAAGGCGAGTTCAAGAAGCTCACCTCGCGCAAGGGATACCAGGTGCCGCTGAAGCTGCTGAAGGAGCTGGTGGAACAGGGGTTGGAGCTGGTGGTTGAGAGCAACGCGGTGCCAGTGACCGATACGGCGGCATTGACCATGGCCATCCAACGGTACGTGGCGGAGCAGTTCGAGGGTGACAGGGAGCGCGCCATGTGCAGAACACTGGAACGGCTGACGCGCACATTGCCCCTTGGCGACCTGGTGAACTGGACACACGGAGAGCGGCAAGCCCTTTATCTCTGGGCCGTTCCATTGGGCATGATCGCGGAGCTGGAGCATTGGTCGCCAGCCTCAAAACAGGCTTTGGTCAAGCTCATACGCCACAAAGGGGCGTCAACGGAGACCGCTCACCAAAAGGCCATGAGCAAACACAAGGGTCTACTGGCCGCTTGGCGGGTAAAAGCCGTTTGGTGACCACCGTCACGTTCTTTCCGGATGGCAAGGCCCAGCTTTGTTGTAGAACAACGCAACAAGGCCATGGCCAACACACATTACGATGTCCTCATTATCGGCGGCGGCACCGCAGGTATCATGACGGCCGCGCAACTGCGCCGCAAGCAGAAGGACCTGAAGGTCGCCATCATCGACCCCGCCAAGGACCATTGGTACCAGCCTGCTTGGACGCTGGTGGCTGCTGACACGTTCAGTATGCAGGATACGCGTCGCGATGAGGCCAGCCTGATCCCGCCCGGCGTGGACCACATCAAGGAGCACGCGGCCACCTTCGAGCCGGAGGCGAACACCGTGCGGACGAAAGAGGGCAAGGCTTACACCTATGGCCACTTGGTGGTGTGCCCGGGCATCCAGTTGAACATCGACGACATGCCCGGTCTGCGTGAAGCGTTGGCCACGGACAAGGTGTGCAGCAACTACATCGACCCCGAGAAGACCAAGCGTGTGATGTCCGCGTTCAAGGGCGGCACGGCGGTGTTCACCCAACCCAGCACGCCCATCAAGTGCGGTGGTGCGCCGCAGAAGGCCGCCTACCTGGCCGATGAGTTCTTCCGCCGCAAGGGCGCGCGCGACAAGACCAAGCTCGTGTTCGCCACTCCCGGTTCCGTGATCTTCGGCGTGGAGCCCTTCCGCTTCGCACTGGAGGATGTCATCCGCAAGAAGAACATCATCCTGAAGACCTTCTACAACCCGGCGCGTATCGACCCGGTGAAGCAGGAGATCCACTTCAAATGGAGCAAGCCCGGCGATAACCATTGCGTGATCACCGAGGAACAGGGCCTGCAGGAAAAGGTGGAGGGCGAGAGCACCATTGTGATGCACTATGACATGCTGCACCTGGCACCCCCGCAAAGCGCGCCGGATTTCGTGCGGAACTCGCCTCTGGCCTACGCCGACGGCCCCAGCAAGGGCTGGTTGGAAGTGGACATCAATACCCTGCAGCACAAGCGCTATGCGAACATCTTCGGCCTCGGGGATGCGGCCGCGCTGCCCACGGCGAAGACCGGCGCGGCCATCCGCAAGCAGGCTCCCGTAGTGGTGGCCAACATCCTGCAACGCATCAAGGACGGAATGCTCTCTCCAGCGAAGTACGAAGGCTACAGCAGCTGCCCGCTGGTGACCGGCTACGGGAAAATGCTCCTGGCCGAGTTCAAGTACGACAACGTGCGCGACAGCGATCCGCTCTTGAGCAGGATGTTCGACACGAGCAAGCCGCTCTGGAGCATGTGGATCCTGAAAAAGTACATGCTGCCCTGGTTGTACTGGAACAAGATGATGAAGGGGACCATGTAGCGCGGAGGTCGCGCCTAACTTGGTGCCCGCATGAAGAAGATCAACGACACCACGATCGCCCTGCTGATCGATGGGGACAATGCGGCGCCCAAGCGACTGGCCGCGATATTGGAGGAGGTGAGCAAGCAGGGCACCATCACCATCCGCCGCATCTACGGCGATTGGACCACACAGGGCATGAGCGGCTGGAAGGAGTTGTTGAACAGCAACGCCATCCAACCCGTGCAGCAGTTCGCGTACACCAAGGGCAAGAACAGTACGGACAGCGCGCTGATCATCGACGCCATGGACATCCTGCACGGCGAACTGGTGGACGCCTTCTGTATCGTGAGTAGTGACAGTGACTACACGCGGCTGGCCACACGGCTGCGCGAGAGCGGACTGTTCGTGATGGGCGTGGGCGAAAAGAAGACCCCGGACGCCTTCGTGAAGGCCTGCGAGCGCTTCATCTACGTGGAGAACCTCGATGTGCAGGAGCCGGTGGTAACGTCCACCCCGACCACCGGAACAGGTCCGCGGTCCACCGCCAAGCGCAGCACTTCCACTGCGAAGGCCCAGCCCGTAAAGCTCTCACAGAACGCAGAGCTCATGCGCAAGCTGCGCAAGGCCTTCAACATCGCGAAGGGCGAGGAGGAGGAGGC
>CAZQFG010000139.1:0-7784 GCA_964592515.1 uncultured Chryseobacterium sp.
GATGGATGTGATCAGCCTTTGTAGAACAGCCACTTGCCGAGCTCTTTCCAGCTCACCTTCTTGCCGTACATGAGGATGCCGGTACGGTAGATGCGGCCAGCGAGCCAGGTGGTGAACACGAAGGCCCCGATGAGCAGCACCATGCTGAGCAGCAGCTGCCACGCCGGTGCGCTACCCATGGCCACACGCACCATCATCACAATGGGGCTGGTGAACGGAATGAGGCTGCACCACAGCACCATGGCACTGTTCGGGTTGTACACGGCGGCCTGCGCGATCACGATGGCGAGGATCATGGGCAGCGTTACGGGGAACATGAACTGCTGTGTGTCCGTCTCGCTGTCCACCGCCGAACCGATGGCGGCCAGCAGTGAACTATACAGTAGGTAGCCGCCCACGAAGAAGAAGAGGAACATGCCGAGCGTGAGCGGCCAGTCGATCTTCTGCAAAGCCTTCAGGAACTTCACATCTTCCATATCGGGCATGGCCACCTGTTCGCCCAACTGCTGTTGTACCTGGGCCGTCATGGGTGTTTCGGCAAGCACCTTCGGATCGAAGCGGTCCTTGAGCAACAGTGCGGAACCGGCCGTTACCAGCGTAGCGGTAATGGTGATCCAAAGGATGAACTGCACAAAGCCCACGAGCGCAATGCCGATGATCTTCCCCATCATCAATTGGAACGGCTTCACACTGCTGATGAGCACTTCCACGATGCGGTTCTGCTTCTCCTCCATCACACCGCGCATCACCTGCACGCCGTACATGAAGATGAAGATGAACATGAAGTACCCGAAGAAGAAGCCGATGCCCGCACGCTCCTGCTCCAGGGACTCCTCACCCATCTTCTCGATGTCGAACATCTTCATGACAAGCGATTTGCGCACGCGCTGGTAGGCTTCGGCATCAATGTTCTCGCCGCGCAGCTTGGCCAGTTCGATGGTCTTCTCCAGCTCGTTGCCAATAAGGCGCTGCACACCGAGGCTGGGCAGCTGCTTGTAGAAGAACAGCACCGTGTTGGTGTTGAGGATGTCGTCGTTCACCTCCACCATCACCGTGTACGGGCTCGCCTTGAAGGCCGAATCGCTCCACGGGCGCTGGTCCACATAGAAGCTCACCTTGTCACTGTCCTTCAGTTTGCCTGCAATGATGTGGGCCTCGTCAACCACCAGCACACGGTGGTCGTCGCTGTCCTGCAACCCGAGGTACACCATCACCGTGACACCCGCGGCAATGAGCACCGGGGCGAGCAAGGTCATGATGAGGAAGCTGGGCTTGCGCACGCGGGTGATGAACTCGCGCCAGATGATGAGCTTGATCTTGTTCATGATCTCAGTTTCGTGTTGAACCGCCGGTCGCATATTGGCAATGGACCATCACCTCTACATGCGGACCGATCGGCACAGTGCTATTCGGTCATTCCAGCGGTAACGTGCTCAGGTGCGGTCTCGCCCACCACCTTGATGAAGATGTCGTGCATGCGTGGCACTTCCTCCTGTACCCCATGGATCTCCACAACGGAGATGACAGGGCGCAGCACGTCGTTCACCGTACTGCCCTTGCCCAGCTTCACTTTGGCCACGGAATACTCGCTGCCTTCCTGTACATCGATCAGCTCACCAGCGAAACCGAGGGCATTGGCAAAGGCCACGCGACTGCCTTTGTACTCGATACGGTACACATTGGCACCGTAGCGTTTGCGGATCTCGCGCACATTGCCATGCAGCATCAGGCGCGAACGGTCGATCAGGCCGATGTTGTCACACAGCTCTTCCACGCTGGCCATGCTGTGGGTGCTCAGCATCACGGTGACACCCGCATCGCGTAGGCGCAGGATCTCGGCGCGGATCAGCTCGGCATTGATCGGATCGAAGCCACTGAAGGGCTCATCGAGAATGAGCAGCCGGGGCTCGTGCAGCACGGTGGTGATGAACTGCACCTTCTGGGCCATGCCCTTGCTCAGCTCTTCCACCTTCTTGTTCCACCACGCGCTCATCTCCCACCGCTCGAACCAGGCCTTCAATCGCTTGGTGGCCTCGGCCTTGGACATGCCCTTGAGCTGCGCGAGGTAGAGGGACTGCTCGCCCACTTTCATCTTCTTGTACAGGCCACGCTCTTCGGGGAGGTAGCCCATGCGCGCCACATCCTCGGGGCCCATGGGATGGCCATCGAGCGTAACGGTGCCCTCATCGGGACCGGTGATGCGCGTGATGATGCGGATGAGGGTGGTCTTGCCCGCGCCATTGGGGCCCAGCAGGCCGAACACCTGGCCGGGCGGCACATCCATGGTGATGCCGTCCAGGGCTGTGTGGGAGCCGTAACGTTTTACGATGCCTTCGAGGTGCAGCATGCGGTAAGTGCGATGGGAACGGGGCGAAGATAGCCGCATGCCCTTGGGCACCACCGGCCGTGCATGGATCACCAATGCCGGTGGTCACACCGGAGCGTTGTTGCAGGTCTTATGAACCCTGCATGCCCCTGTTGCCCCATTCCACACGCACGCCTCCGGTGAACCAGCGCCCCGGGAGCGGCACGTTGCCACGGTCCACTTGTTCTGCGTCGAGCAGGTTGGTGCATCCCACATGCAGAGTGACAGGACCGAAAGTGCGATCGACACGCAGATCGATCCGCAGCGGCGCGGGGTATTCCACGCGCTGGCCATCCGCGAAGTCCACGTATGTGCTGTAGCGCGTCCGCCACGACAGGTCGGAGCGGAACATCCAGTGGCCGGCCACACGCTGCTGCCACCAGAAGACCGCGTTGTGCTCCAGATGATCGAGCACATAGAGCGAAGTGAAGGGGAAGTCCTGCTGGTCGGACCATTGGCAGGCATAGAGCACGCCACCACGACCATTGCCGTTGGCCGCGCGCCGGTCCACCTGAAGCTCCACACCGTTGAGGTCCACCTCGGTGAGGTTGGTGGCACGTGTAACAGCATCGCCCGGCAGGCGCACCCAATCGATGAGGTCGCTGCCTTCGCGGCGCCAAACGCACACTACCGCGCTCCATGCATCCGCAGTGATGCGATGCCCGAGCTCCATCTGCACAGCATGTTCGGTGCGCAGGTCCTTGCTGCCTTGTGCGCCGCCACGGCTGTAGTACAGGTCGGTCCATGTCGGGAAGCGGAACGCACGACCAGCGCTACCGTACGTCACGTGCCCTTTGCCCCAGCGATAATGCAGATCAACTCCGGGGATCCACTCGGGCACGAAGCGGTCGTTGACATTGAGCAATAGGCCCGCGTCAATTCCCCAGCGACCCAGTTCAGCGCGGTGATCCAGGTGCATGGCCAGGTTATGGCGCGCATCGCTCCGGGTGAAGGCCTCACGCGCGCCGGCGGCCTCCAGTGGCTCATCCATCGGCTCGCCCAGCACGTTGCTGAAGATGTGCTCCCTGCGGATGTGCGCACCGAAGGCCGTGGTGCCCGCCTTCCACCGGCGCTTCACGTTCGCCTCCGCTCCGGTAACATCGGTGCGGTGGCGGTTGTGGTAAGTGTAAAAGAAGGTCGGCGTGAACCGTGCAGTATCCGCTTCGCCGCGAATGAAGTACCCATCAGCGTAGCGGTAGTAGTCATCGCTCTCTCGGAAAAGCTGGAACCGGTCGTCGTGGCGACGGTGATAGGCCTTCATGTTCCAGGCCCACAGCGCATCATCGTTGCGCAATTCCAACGCACCGAAATAGCTGCCGATGATCTCCTGTTGATCGGGATACACGGACGAGTAGAAGTTCTGCGCACCGAAACGGCGATGCACGCCGCCCAGTTGGCCCTTCAACTTCACGCGGCCCATGCGATGTACGCCCACCAAGTGGCCACCCGTACGGTCCATGTCGCTGTTCGGCACATAGCCGTCGGAGCTGCCGTGGAACGCAGTGAGCCGTATGCCGCCACGAGGCCCTGCAAGGTCCTGCGAGGCCCGCAACAAGTACGATCCGTATTGCCCGCCTTCCACGTGGAAACTGCCACGCCGGTCCACCGGCTCACGGGTGACCAGGTTGATGGCCCCTGTCATGGCTCCAGCTCCGAAGGTGCGCGCAGCCCCGCCATACAGCACTTCCAAGCGCTCCAATGCGTCGGAGAGCAGGGGCAGGTTCATCAGGTGGTGGCCGGTCTGCGGATCGGTCATGGGTATGCCGTCAACCAGCACCAAGGCCTGATCAAAGGTGCCGCCGCGAATGCCCAGATCGGTCTGCGCATCGAAGGGGCCCCGTTGGCGAACATCCACAAGGGTGGCGGTGCGCAGCAACTCGCTCACCTCCGGACGGGGTGCGCCCTGTAACTGGGCAGAGTCCAGCACCTGCAGGTGGCGGGCCGTGCGGGGCAACGGGCTAGTGATGCGGGTGGCGGTGACATGCAGGGTATCCAACTTGGGCCCGGAGGTCACATTCTCCTGAGCGAAAGCCAGCATTGGCCAGCTTAACAGCGCGGTGAACACCGATCTACGGACACGGTCATGCATGCTCCTTGGTCTTTCGGGCGGCGAAGATGCAGCACACCTGGTCATCCGCAGGGCCACAGGAATGTCCTTTCTCAGGTCACACCCAACGCAGCACCGGTATCTTTCGCCTCCAGAAAGGCATGGCATCCAAGAACGGGTTTCGTGAAACACTGAACGAGGTGGGCTCCATCGCCCACTTCACCGGTCGCTTTTTCCGCAATGCGTTCTACCCGCGATTTGAGTGGAACGAGCTGCTGCGGCAGGCCACGGAGAACGGCTACCGCTCGTTGCCGCTGGTGGCCGTCACCGCATTCATCATGGGCCTTGTGCTCACGGTGCAGAGCCGGCCCACGCTCGCGCGCTTCGGGGCGGAAAGCATGCTGCCCGCCATGGTGGCCATCAGTGTGGTGCGCGAGATCGCACCGGTGATCACAGCGCTGATCTGTGCGGGCAAGATCGGCAGCAGCCTGGGCGCCGAACTGGGCAGCATGAAGGTGACCGAGCAGATCGACGCCATGGAAGTGAGCGGCACCAATCCGTTCCGTTACCTGGTGGTGACGCGCGTATGGAGCACGACGCTGATGCTTCCGGTGCTGGTTGTGCTATCGGAAGGCATCGCCATCTGGGCCTGTTGGATCGGCGTGAACATCAAGGACGTGGTGAGCTGGGACCTCTTCTACCGGCAGGTGTTCGAGAGCCTTGAGTTCAGCGACTTCATTCCCTCGTTCATCAAGAGCTACTTCTTCGGCTTCGCCATCGGGATCATTGGATGCTACAAGGGCTTCCACACCGAAAAGGGTACCGAGGGCGTGGGCATTTCGGCACACAGCAGTGTGGTGGTCGCCTCGCTCATCATCTTCATCCTGGACCTGGTGGCCGTGCAGATCACCGACATCATGGGCATCAACTGATGGCGATGAGCGCAGGGAACGGAACGAGCAGGGAGCCGGTGATCCGCATACGCGGATTGAGCAAGTCGTTCGGCGAGAACCGTGTGCTGCGCGACTTCGACCTGGACCTGTTCCGTGGCGAGAACGTGATGGTGCTGGGCAAGAGCGGATCCGGCAAGAGCGTGCTGATCAAGTGCATTGTCCGGCTACTGACACCCGATGCAGGCCGGATCGATGTGCTGGACCAGAACGTGGCGGACCTTGACCAGGAAGCACTGGACCGCCTTCGGGTGAAGATCGGTTTCCTGTTCCAGAGCAGTGCGCTATACGACTCGATGACCGTGCAGGAGAACCTGGAGTTCCCACTGCGACGCCACTGGATGGCGACCACCAAGGGCGACACCGATGCCTTGGTGGATGAAGTGCTTACGGCCGTAGGACTTGCCCATACGCGGAACATGTACCCTTCGGAGCTCTCGGGCGGTATGCGGCGACGCATCGGCCTGGCGCGCACGCTCATCCTGAAGCCCGAGATCATGCTGTACGACGAGCCCACCACCGGCCTCGACCCTATCACCGGGAAAGAGATCGTGGAGCTCATCCTGCAACTGCAGCGCACCTACAACACCTCATCCATCATCATCTCGCACGACCTGAACGTGGCCAAGCTCGCGGCCGATCGCATTGCCGTGCTGTATGATGGGCGCAACCACCTGGAAGGCACGTACCAACAACTGCTGGCCTCGGAAGATCCCTTGGTGAAGCAGTTCTTTATCTTCATGTAAATGGCGGACAAGAGCGGCGATCGGATCAAACTCGGCCTATTCGTGCTGGCAGGCACGCTACTGCTGGTGGTGGGGCTGTACCTGCTGGGCAGCAAACGCGACCTGTTCAGCTCGAACATAACGGTGTCCACCACCTTCATGCAGGTGGGCGGATTGCGGCCGGGGAACAACGTGCGCTACGCGGGGATCAATGTGGGCACCGTGAAACGAATCACCATCCAGAACGACACGACCGTGCTGGTGGAAATGGCCATCCGTACCGATGAGGCCGTGCATATCCGCGACAACGCGATCGCGAGCTTGGGCAGCGATGGGCTCATGGGCAACAAGCTGGTGAACATCGGGCCGGGCGCAGGCAACGGGAACCCGGTCGCCGAAGGCAGTTCCCTGCGTTCATCGGTCCCCTTGGACACCGACCTGATGATGCGCACACTGGACCGCACCAACGCCAATATGGCCGCCATCACGGATGACCTGCGGGAGCTGAGCAGCAATATCAACCGCCCGGGAGGGATCGTACAGGTATTGAGCGATACGACGCTTGCCGTTAACGTGCGTAATTCCCTGGTCGAACTGGAGCGGTCCGTTAGCCATGTGCGGAATGCCACCGCCAATGTGGACGCCATGCTCGCCGATGTGCGGGCCGGTAAGGGCGCACTGGGCATGCTGGTCAGCGACCCCGCTGCCGAACAGCAGGTCCGCCAATGGCTGGTGACCATGCAGCACCTGGCCGACAGCCTGGCCGAGGCGAGCGCACAAGTGGACCGCTTTGCCAAAGGCCTCAACACATCGGGCAGCCTTGGCCACACCCTTACCCAGGACACCGCTGTGGCAGGCAATGTGCGACGCACCATCCAACAGCTGGAGAAGAGCAGCGTCACCTTGGAAGAGGACCTGAAGGCCTTGCAGAGCAACTGGTTCTTCCGCGGCTATTTCGAGGACCAGGAAAAAGCGAAGGCCAAGGAATTGAAGCGCCAAGGCAAGAGCCGGCCCTGACCGTACCTCAAGCGAAAGTTCCCTGGCTTACGGAAGGAAGCGCTCCCGCTCCTGTGGTGTGGGCAACCGACAGGCATCGCGCTTGCCGAACCAACGGTAACGGTTTCGCGACACCCACGCATAGACGGCATCGCGCAAGGAACGCGGCACCACCCGCATGATCGCGGCGATGCGCAACACACCACCGATGTGCACCAACGCCCTGATAGCGGCATCAGAGCGCACATGCATGCCTTGCTCGTCCATCAGCACGAACGTGTCGAAGTCCTTGGCAATTGCTTGGGGAAGCATCTGCGCGGCCGTACTTCCTTGAAGCGGCGCGAAACGCAATACCCTGCGATGGTCCCACTTCAGCATGCGGTCCACTGAGGCATTGCACAGGCCGCAAACGCCATCGAAGAAGACGATGGGGTGGTCGGACGACAACTGATCGGCCATTGGGGAGGCAAAGCTATCCAGTGCTTAACGAAGAGCGCCCCGACCGACCCTTGTTCATTGGGTAGGCCGGGGCGCTGTCCGTATCACTTATGTTCAGTTCACCTGCTGATCACCAACCGCTCGGTGTAGTGCTGAGCACCTGCGGTAATGTTCACCATGTAAAGGCCGCTGGCCATCTCATTCAGCTCCAGTACCTGGTACACCATGCCATCGTTCACAGCGATCATACGTCTGCTCACCCG
>CAZQFG010000140.1:0-7758 GCA_964592515.1 uncultured Chryseobacterium sp.
GCTCATGCACTACCAGCGCGGCTTCCGGCAGCTCCGGCCGTTCCACCGGTGCAGGCCCCGGATCTTCCTTCAGCGGTTCAACCGTTGCGATCAATTCCATGGTCACGCTCGGAGCAGGGGAGGGTGCTTCAACCACGGGTTTGGTCGTTTCGGGAACCACTTCCGCCTTCGGAACGATCGTGAGCGGCGCCGCTTTTTTCGCTTCGGTGTTCACCAGGTCGAACAGCTGTGTACGCGACGGGATCTGGGCCGCTGTGCGCTGAAGCGTTTCGTCGTAAAGAACATCGCCGCTGGCGTGCTGGCCCTTGGCCTGCAACAGTTGCGCACCACTGAACCACGGATACCGCTCGGTCAGCGTTCGCAGGTCGCCAAGGTCCGTGCGGTCCACCGTTCCGGGGTCTTTTACCAGCCGTGTCAGCCGTTCGCGGTCCATGGTCGTTGCGGGCTTACCAGTTGCCCAAGGTGCGGTCGAAGATATCCTGCGCCAGTTGCTTGCTGATCTCGCGCACCAGGTTCTCCTCCACGGTGATCAGGTCTTGCGAACTGCTGTAATCCGCGAAGCGCGCAATGGTGAACGCGGTGTTCTTGGCGGGTTCCAGCGTATGTACATAGGTCACGTTCAGTGTGATCGTCAGCCGGTTCAGCGCCGCAG
This sequence comes from uncultured Chryseobacterium sp., assembly GCA_964592515.1. GTDB lineage: Bacteria > Bacteroidota > Bacteroidia > Flavobacteriales_F > PHOS-HE28 > PHOS-HE28. The sequence goes on from CAZQFG010000140.1 coordinate 653, forward strand.
ATTCGTTCGCTTGGATGCTCACAGGCTGCACGTCGTAGCCCACAATGGTGCCGCTGTATTGCACATCGCCATCGGTGCGCGCCAGTTTCAGCGGGGTTTGGGCCAGCAGCAGGTCGCGCACGGTCTCGGTGCACACCTGGGCCACGTTGGGCGAGGCCAGCGGTGCACCGGTCTGGAAGAGGTCTACGCTCAGCGTACGGGCATTGCCAGGGTCGCCCCCTGTGAACCCGTAGTTCACGCGGCATCCGGCCAGGGCCAGCAGGAGCAGGAGCAGGGTCGCGGTCCTCACGAGATGCCGTACTCCTTGATCTTGCGGTACAACGTGCGTTCGCTGATGCCCAGTTCCTGCGCGGCGTTCTTCCTGCGGTTGCGGTGCTTCACCAGTGCCTTGCGGATCATCTCCTTTTCCTTCTCTTCCAGGCTCAGGCTCTCTTCCACCTCGGTGTGGTCGATGTCCTCCGGCAGGTCCGTTTCGCCGGGCATGCGGATGCTCACGGTACCGGGTGCAGGCGCGGCAGGCGGAATGAAGAGATCTTCACGGTAGACCGGTGGCATAGGTGCGGACGGCATGGGCTGACCGGCCACGAGCGCTCGCACCTGTTCTTTCAGTGCGTTCAGGTCGTTCTTCATGTCGTACAGGAACTTGTAGATCAGTTCCCGTTCGCTGATGCTCTCGATGCCGCCGCCAGCACTTGCCGGTACCAGGGCGGTGCTTTCATCGGGCAGGTAGTCGCGCAGGGTCTTCGCGTCCACTTCGCGGGTCTGCTCGATCACGCTCATCTGTTCCACCAGGTTGCGCAGCTGCCTGATGTTCCCAGGCCAGCGGTAGGCCGTAAGAATCCGCTGCGCCTCCTCGGTGAGGGTGATGGGTGGTGCCTTGTAGCGCGCCGCGGCCTCCTGTGCGAAATAGCGGAACAGGAGGTGGATGTCCTCCTTACGTTCACGCAACGCCGGAATATGGATGGGCACCATGTTCAGGCGGTAGTACAGGTCTTCGCGGAAGGTGCCTTTGGCCACGGCCTGTAGCATGTTCACGTTGGTGGCCGCCACCACGCGCACATTGGTCTTCTGCGCTTTGCTGCTGCCCACGCGGATGAACTCGCCGGTCTCCAGCACGCGCAGTAAGCGCACTTGGGTGGTCAGAGGCAGCTCGCCCACTTCGTCCAGGAAGATGGTGCCACCGTTGGCCACCTCGAAGTAGCCTTTGCGCGCTTCGTGCGCACCGGTGAAGGAGCCTTTCTCGTGGCCGAACAGTTCGCTGTCGATGGTGCCCTCGGGAATGGCGCCGCAGTTCACCGCGATGTAAGGCCCATGTTTGCGCGCACTGTAGGCGTGCACGATCTGGGGAAGCACTTCCTTACCGCTGCCGCTCTCGCCCTGGATCAGTACACTGAGGTCGGTGGGGGCCACCTGGGCGGCGTTGTTGATGGCGCGGTCAAGCCCGGCCGAGGAGCCGATGATGCCGAACCGCTGCTTGATGGATTGCACGTTCATGCGGTGGCAGGTTGAAGGTCCTTTAAGTCGATCACCGCACCCTGCAGGCTGCCTGCAGTGGCGCTCGTTATCGTGACACGCACGAACATGCCGGGCAACAGTTCCTTGCCGTCCACATGACGCGGTACGATCACCACCGCGTTCTGCGAGTTGCGACCGTACAGGTGTTCAGTGCTGCGTTTGCTAACGCCTTCGATCAGTACCTCGTGTTCCTGCCCCACGTAGCCCGCCATACGCTCGGCGCTCAAGGTCTTTTGTAGGTCAATGATCTCCTGTAGCCGGCGTCCTTTCACATCCTCTGGCACGTCATCGGCGTACTTGCGGGCCGCCAGTGTTTTCGGACGCTCGCTGTACTTGAACATGAAGGCCATGTCGTACACCACTTCGCGCATCAGGCTCAAGGTCTCTTGGTGGTCCTCTTCGGTCTCGCCGCTGAATCCGGCGATGATGTCGGTGCTGATGGCGCAATCGGACATGTGCTTGCGGATGCTTTCCATGCGCCCCATGTACCAGGCCCGATCGTAGCCGCGGTTCATGCGCTTCAGCACGTCACTGCTGCCGCTTTGCACCGGCAGGTGGATGTACTTGCAGATGTTGTCGTAATGCGCCATCACCGCCAGCACCTTGTCGTTCATGTCCTTCGGGTGACTGGTGCTGTACCGGATGCGCATGCCCGGCACGGCCAGGGCCACCAGCTCCAGCAGGTCGGCGAAATCGGTTGGCGGCAGGGACTGCCGACTGCCTACTGCCGACTGCTGGGCTCCAACCAGCGCGTCAGCCTCGCGGGGAGTCCACTTGTACGAATCCACGTTCTGCCCCAGCAGCGTCACCTCCTTGTAGCCCTTGGTCCACAGGTCGCGGCACTCGGCCACAATGCTCTGCGGATCGCGGCTGCGCTCCCGGCCCCGGGTAAAGGGCACCACGCAGAAGGCGCACATGTTGTCGCAGCCACGCATGATGGTCACGAAGGCCGTTACGCCGTTGGTGTCCAACCGCACGGGCACGATCTCGCCGTAGGTCTCTTCGCGGCTCAGCAGCACGTTCACCGCTTTCTGGCCTGTACCCACCTTCTCCAGCAGCTCGGGCAGGGTGCGGTAGGCGTCGGGGCCCACCACCAGGTCCACCACTTTCTTCTTCTCCAGCAGGTCCTCGCGCATGCGCTCGGCCATACAGCCCAGCACACCCACCTTCAGGCCCTTGTTGCGGGCCTTCAGGTTGTTCATCTCGTTGATGCGCTGCAGCACCGTGTACTCGGCCTTCTCGCGGATGCTGCACGTGTTCAGCAGCACCAGGTCGGCCTCCTCGGCGCTTGTAACGGGGGTGTAACCGTCCTTGGCCAATATGCTCGCCACGACCTCGCTGTCGTTCGCGTTCATCTGGCAGCCGTAGCTCTCTATGTAGACCTTCTTCTGCAAGCCGGTTCTGGATAAAGGAGTGCAAAGGTAGGCCTACATCGGTTAAGCTGCCAAGCTGTCAGGTCGCCGGTCGGGCCTTTGTTCCTTATAGTATTCGGCATGCTCAGGAACGCGGTCCTGTTTGTGCTGGGTGCAACATTGAAGTCCCATTAACATGGACTTCTGCTGGTGGTCACGTTCCATAGTGACCGTCAAGACGTGCCCTACTTCACAGGTACCCAGAGCCCTCGGCTACTTACTCTTCTTAGCCTTCACCTCCTCCTTCAACAACTTCCCGTCCGGCAGAAAGAAGAGCTCGGCCTTTTCCTTTTCGGTCTCCACGTTCACTTTGTACAGACTTGCATGCTCGGGCGTGGCGTGTTCCTCCACGTCGTCCACCTTCCAGGTCCCGTATTTGCCTGCCTTCAGTGCGCGAGCCGCGGCAGCGGGCAGGTCCACCTTCGGGATGTCGTGCTCCGTGCGCACCCAGGTGCCTTCGGTGGTGTACACTGCCGTGTACTTCTCTCCCTTCAGCAAGAACTCCGCCCGGTAGAGCTTGCTGCCTTGCTTCCACTCCTTCACCTCGGCCTTCGGGTAGCGCTGTATCAAGTCGGCCTTGGCCGCTGGGGGAGGCGTAACATCCGGTGTTTGGCCCAAGGCCCAGGTGCTGCTGATCAGCAGAAGGATGATGATGATACGCATGGTTTGGGGCGTGATACTACTTCGTCCGGTCCGCCACGGGGGCGTTTTCTGCCGGCGCCGATGATTGGACCACGGAAAGGGACAAAGGTCCATTTGAACTATCCATCCTTATTGCTTCCCGATAAAGTCGAGGCCAACGCTATTGATGCAATACCGCTGCCCCGTGGGCTTGGGGCCATCATCGAACACATGGCCCAGATGCGCGCTGCATCGGCCGCAGGTCACTTCGGTGCGCACCATGCCCCAGCTGCGATCCTCATGGTAGTTCAGTGCATCCTTCCGCAGTGGCTGGAAGAAGCTCGGCCAGCCGCAGTGGCTGGTGAACTTGGCATCGGCCTGGAAGAGCACGTTGCCGCATACCGCACAAGCGTAGGTGCCAATGCCCTCAAAGTCCCAGTACTTGCCGGTAAAAGCCCGCTCTGTGCCCTGCTCAAAGGCGATATGGTAAAGGTCGGCGGGCAGCAGCTTTTTCCATTCGCTCTTCGCCACGTTAAGCTTGTTCGTGTCGGTGTGCGAGTAGTACGGATGCTGCACGTGTTCGTGCGGAATGCTGTCGCTCATGGTGGCTGTTCGTTCGCTGCCCGGTTGTCCGTTACTGGTGCCGCATCCTGCGATCAACAGCAGCGCACAAAGCGATAGGGAGGGCAGTGCGCAGTGGTGCATGCGGGAGGCGTGTGGCGGTTGCGTGCGTAAAGTTCGTTGGGTGAACACGTGTTCGGCAATATTGGTTCAACGGTGGGTTGATCCGCCCTGTTGAAAATTTCCTTCCCCCTAAAGGGGAAGTAGGTCGCCAACGGGACAGCGATGTACAAAACGCAGCGACCTGCCCTTTTATTTGCGCTCCGCCGAACGGGCAGGTTGTTCGTTCGCGGCACATTGAAAAGATCGGCAAGCATGGCGAAGAAGAGCGGAGACCTGGTGATCGTGGAGTCCCCAGCAAAGGCAAAGACCATCGAGAAATACCTCGGCGACGGATTCACCGTGCTGAGCAGCTATGGCCATGTGCGCGATCTGCCCGAACGCGACCTCAGCGTGGATGTGGAGAAGGGGTTCGAACCCACGTACATCATTCCCGATGACAAGAAGGACCGCCTGCGCCAACTGCAACGCGAGGCCGACAAGGCGGGCACCGTGTGGCTCGCAACTGATGAAGACCGCGAAGGGGAGGCCATCAGCTGGCACCTGAAAGAGGCCCTCGGCCTGCCCGATAGCAAGGTGAAGCGCATCACCTTCAACGAGATCACCAAGAAGGCCGTGACCGAGGCCATCGCCAACCCGCGCACCATCGATGTGCACTTGGTGGATGCACAGCAGGCACGCCGCGTACTGGACCGCCTGGTGGGCTACGAGCTCAGCCCCGTGTTGTGGCGCAAGGTGAAGCCCAGCCTCAGTGCCGGCCGGGTACAGAGCGTGGCCGTCCGCATCATCGTGGAGCGCGAACGCGAGATCCTCGACTTCAACAGCAAGAGCGCCTTCCGCATCACGGCGGTGTTCACCACCTCCACCGGCGCACAGGTGAAGGCCGAACTGCCTGCGCGTTTCCCAACGGAGCCCGAGGCCATGCAGTTCCTGCAAGGTTGCCTGGGCGCCGATTATACGGTGAACGCCGTGGAGAAGAAGCCCGGCAAACGCACGCCCGCCGCGCCGTTCACCACCTCCACCTTGCAGCAGGAGGCCAGCCGTAAACTGGGCTACGGTGTGGACCGCACCATGCGTATTGCCCAAGGGCTGTACGAGCAGGGGCACATCACCTACATGCGTACCGACTCGGTGAACCTGAGCGAGCAGGCCATTGCCGCTGCCGCCGAGCAGATCACCGCACAGTACGGAGCACGCTACAGCAAGAGCCGCCGCTACACCAGCAAGAGCAAAGGCGCACAGGAAGCGCACGAGGCCATACGTCCGGCGGACATGATGGTGCGTAACGCCGGCCAGGACCGCGATGCCGAGCGCTTGTACGACCTCATTTGGAAGCGTACGCTCGCCAGCCAGATGGCCGATGCCGAACTGGAGAAGACCGTGGTGGACATCGCCATCAGCACCCATCCCGCGCAGGCCTTGAAAGCCTCCGGCGAAGTGATCTTATTCGACGGCTTCCTCAAGGTGTATATGGAAGGCAAGGACGATGAGGATAGCGAGGAACAGGAAGGCCTGCTCCCCGACATGAAACAGGGCGAACGCCTCGGCCTGCGCGAGATGACCGCCACCCAGCGCTTCGATCGCCCCGCGCCGCGCTACACCGAGGCCAGCTTGGTGAAGAAGTTGGAGGAGCTCGGCATCGGACGACCGAGCACCTATGCGGCCACCATCAGCACGGTGCAGAAAAAGGGTTATGTGGTGAAGGAGGACCGCGAAGGCACCAAGCGCAACTACCGTATCCTGTCATTGGCCGGTGAGCAGATCTCGGAGACCACTGCCACAGAGAACGTGGGCGCCGAGAAGCAGAAGCTGTTCCCCACGGACATCGGCATGGTGGTGAACGACTTCCTCGTGGAGCATTTTCCCACAGTGGTCGACCTGAACTTCACCGCCAAGGTGGAGGAGGAGTTCGACGTGATCGCTGAAGGCAGGGAGAACTGGCGCGAGATGATCGCCCGCTTCTACAAGCCCTTCCACGAAACGATCGGTACGGTGAGCGATACCGCCGAACGCGCCACGGGTGCCCGCGAACTGGGTGTGGACCCCGCCAGCGGTAAGAAGGTCTACGCCCGCATCGGTCGTTTCGGGGCCATGATCCAGATCGGTGAGGCGGACGATGAGGAGAAGCCGCGTTTCGCCAGCCTGCGCAAGGACCAGAGCATCGCCTCCATCACGTTCCAGGAGGCCATGGACCTCTTCAAGCTGCCACGCACCTTGGGCGAGCACAATGGCGATATCGTTTCCGTGGGCATCGGCCGTTTCGGGCCCTACGTTCGCATGGGCGCCACTTACGCCAGCCTCACGCCAGAGGATGACCCATTGGAGATCGACCTGCGCCGCGCCGTGGAACTGGTGGACCTGAAGAAGATCGCCAATGCCACACGCGATCTCGGCGAACACCAAGGCGAAATGATCGTGCAGGGCCGCGGTCGCTTCGGACCCTTCGTGAAGCATGGGAAGATCTACGCGAACATCCCCAAGGCTGAGGATCCAGCGAGCGTCACCTTCGAGCGCGCTGTTGAACTGGTGGAGGCCAAGAAGGCCGGCGCCCGCCAGAACGTGCTGAAGGAGTTCGAGGGTTCGGTGATCCAGGTGTTGGACGGCCGCTACGGTCCTTACATCACCGACGGAAACAAGAACGCCAACCTGCCCAAGGAGACCAAGGCCGAGGACCTTTCACTGGTGCAGGCCACGGCATTGCTGGCAGCAGCGCCCGAGCGCAAGGGTGGAAAGACTCGCAAAGGGGCGCGTTCCGCAGCACCCGCCAAGGCTGCGGCCAAGAAGAGCGCCGCGAAGAAGGCCGTGCCGAAGAAAGCAGCGAAGAAGTCGGCCCGCAAAAAGTCCTGAGGACCAGCACGGCGCGCGGACTTTCGTTCG
>CAZQFG010000141.1:0-1854 GCA_964592515.1 uncultured Chryseobacterium sp.
CAAGGACTGAGCGCCAAACTGATGGTGGTGCGGCGCGCAGATGGCACCTACAACGCTCTATTGTTGAACTGTCCGCACAAGAACGGCCCGGTGAAAGAGAAGGCCGGAGTGCTCACCTGCGACTGGCACGGCAGCACCTTTGATGGCGACGGCAAGGTGACCAAAGGACCCAGCAAACAAGATCTGAAGAGCTACCCTGCGACGGTGGAAGGCGACATGCTGCGTGTTAACGTGGGGTGATCAGACCAGGCCCTCCACATACCGCCGGTCATTCGCCAGCCTTGGCACCTTGCTCTGCGCATCGTTCATGCCACGGGCTTTCATCCAAGCTGCGAAGCCGCCGCGCGCCACCGCTGTGATCACCAAAGGCCTCAACACCTTGCCAGCGATCAGGTCCTTGTAATACGGGTTGCGCTTCTGCAGGGCCTCGTCCATAACGGACGCAAAGCGATGCATGTCCGCCGGCGGTGCCGCGAACTCGATGAACCATTCATGGAAAGGCAGGCCATCGGCGGACGTGGTCTGGGGCGCCACGGTGAACTCGGCCACTTCGCACGGCACCACTGCGATGGCATCCTTCAATGCGCCCTCCACTTCCTCAGCAATGACGTGCTCGCCGAACGCGCTGGTGAAGTGCTTGGTGCGGCCCGTGACCTTGATGCGCGGCGGGTTCAGCGAAGTGAATTTCACCGTGTCCCCGATCTCGTAGCCCCAGAGACCTGCGTTGGTGTAAAGCACCAAGGCATACTGCGTGTTCAGCTCCACCTCGGCAATGGAGCGTGGGCGACGATCGGACCCCTGCATGGGCACGAAGCCGAAGTAGATGCCATTGTCGAGCACCAGCAGTAGCCCGTCGTCGTTGTCCCTGTCCTGGTAGGCAATGAAGCCTTCGCTGGCCGGGAACAATTCCACGCTGGGTACGCTCCCACCGATCAGTGCTTCCATGCGGCTGCGGTAGGGCGCGTAGTTGACACCGCCGTACACGAAGAGCGAAAAGTGCGGGAACACCTCCTTCACGGTGGCCTTGCCGGAGCGCGCCAGCAACCGCTCGAAATACATCTGCACCCACGCGGGTATGCCGCTGATCAGGCGCATGTCGGCGGTCATCGTTTCGCCGACGATCGCCTCCACCTTCGTTTCCCAGTCGGCAATGCTGTTGGTGGCAAAGCTGGGCATGCGGTTCTTCAGCAGGTAGGCCGGCACGTGGTTGGCCACGATCCCGCTCAGGCGGCCCGTGGGAATAAGCCCCTTGCGATCGAGCACCGGACTGCCCTGCAGGAAGATCATCTTGCCATCGACAAAGTCGGCACGGCCGCTGTGGGCGATGTAGGCGAGCAGGGCACGCCGTGCACTGCCGATGTGGTTGGGCAGGCTCTCCTTGGTGATGGGTATGTACTTGGCGCCGCTGGTGGTGCCACTGGTCTTGCAGAAATACATGGGTAGACCTGGCCATAGCACATCCTCCTCGCCGAACATGATGCGTTCCATGTACGGCCTGAACCCCTCGTAATCGCGCAACGGGATCGCCTGCACCAGATCGGCATGGGTGCGTACCGCATGCAGCCGATGCTCCTTTCCGAAGGTGGTATCGCCCGCGAAGCGCACCAGCTCGTTCAGCACGGCCTGCTGCGTGGCCACGGGGTCCATGGCGCGCGCCATCACCTGCTTGGTGGCCCAGCGGGCATAGGGCAGGGCGATGGCGGCTTTCAGTGACATTGTGAGGGTGCTGGGTACGGAGCGGCTGCCTTACTTGAACACCATGTAGGTCTGCGGGTCCACCGGATCGCCCTTATACCAGAGCTCCAGGTGGAGGTGCGGCCCGCTGGTGAGCTCGCCACTGTTGCCCACAATGGC
>CAZQFG010000141.1:1954-7664 GCA_964592515.1 uncultured Chryseobacterium sp.
GGTAGGCGTTCAGCTTGGTCTCCTGATCGGCATAGCCGGGTATGTAGCGCTTCAGGGGGGTGAGCACGATGACCGCCGTGACGAACAACCCGTGCACGGTGAATGCACCAATGGCCACCAACAGCACGTTCAACCGGTTCAGCCGCATGCTGAAGCGCTCCTCGAACGTCCGGTCATCGATCATGACCAGCCTGTACTTGCTGCGCAGCTTCAGCAGCAGCCTGTTGCCTTTTCGTTCAGCGCGCTTCCGGTCCGGTGGGGTCGCTTCGGCCATGCCACAAAGGTGGCGATGAAGATGGACAAGGCCATCCCCGGTGCGGCCCGATGAAATATCTTCGCCCGTTCGTAGTTATCCACACCGAACCGGTGCGCCCTAACCGCCCATATCGTCCGCTGCTGATCGCGAGCCTACTGCTCGCACTGTTGGCCGCGTCCTGCTCGCAGGAAAAGGACGCCTTCCTGAACCGCACCTTCCACCGCCTTACGGCCAGGGACAACGGCTGGTTCAACGCCAACGAGAAGCTGAAGGAGGTGGTAACGGGCATTGAGCAGGCCCATGTGGACGACTACGATGAGGTGCTGCCCCTCTTCGTGTACGGCACGGATGAACAGGCCAAGGCCGCGATCCCCGATCTGGAGAAGTGCATTGAGAAGTGCTCCACGGTGATCGACCGGCACAGCATGGACATCAAGGGCAAGGAGAAGAACACCTGGATCGATGATGCCTGGTTCGTGATCGCCAAGAGCCACTTCTACAAGCGCAATTTCTACGAGGCCGAACGTGGCTTCGCCTACATCGGCAAGCGTTTCAAGGACCAGAACCGACAGTTGGAAAGCCAGATCTGGACCGCCCGCACGGCGATCGTACTGGAGCAATATGGCAAGGCCCAGAGCGCGCTGGACCAGGTGCGCGACCTGAAGAAGATCCCCAAGGACCTGGACCTTTCCGAGCTGGACGCCGTGTATGCCGAGCTGAACCTGAAACGCGGCAAGATCGACGATGCGATCATGCACCTGGAGCGTGCAGCACCCACGGCCAAGCGCAAATACGACAGGGTCCGTTGGTCGTTCATCCTGGCCCAGTTGTACGAGCGCAAAGGGTACGAGGAGAAGGCGATCGCCCAGTACGGGGCCGTGCTCAAGATGTCGCCCACGTACGAAATGGCCTTCCAGGCCCAGATCATGCAGGCCTTGGCCTTCAACAAAGGCGATAGCAAGACCCTGCGCCAGAAGCTGAACCGCATGCTGAAGGACCAGAAGCACGTGGACCATTTCGACATGATCCACTACGCGCTGGCCGACCTGGACCTGAAGGAGCGCAAGAAGGAAGAGGCCATGGCCCACCTGCGCACCAGCACCCAGGTGAGCACCACCGACACCCGCCAAAAGGCCAAGAGCTTCCTGAAGTTATCGGACATCTATTTCGAGGACCGCAACTACCGGAGCGCCCAGCAATACTATGACAGCACCAGCGCCCTGTTGAGCGAAGAGCATGTGCGGTTTGATGAAGTGGAGACCCGCGCACGCGTGCTGGGCAAACTGGTCGAGCAGCTGGAGATCATTGAACGCGAGGACAGCTTACAGGCACTGGCCGGGCTGAACGAAGAGGACCTGGAGAAGAAGATCAGGGGCATTATCCGCGAACGCGAAAAGGCCGAAGAGGACCTGCGCCGGAAAGAAGAAGAGGCCCGTGCTGCCGATGTGCCAGCCACTGCCCCGCGACCTGCGCCGGGTGCCGGAGGAGGCCGTGGCGCGTGGTACTTCTACGACCCACAACAGCTTTCACGCGGTCTGGCGAGCTTCCGGAAGAAATGGGGGAACCGCCCCTTGGAGGACGACTGGCGGCGCAAGGACAAGACCGTGGTGCTTGCCGAAAATCCCGAGGATGGCGGAAAAGAGGACGGCAAGGAGGACGGGGAGAAGGACGGTGAACCCGCTTGGAAAGACCCGGCGTTCTATGGCAAGGACATTCCGCGCGACATTGAAGGCATTACGGCCTCCAACGAGCGGGTATGCGAGGCGCTCTATGTGAGCGGCATGATCTACAAGGAGCAGCTGAAGGACCGGGAGAACGCCATTGAAAGCTTCGAGGTGTTGAACAACCGGTTCGATGAGTGCCGGTACACGCCCGAGAGCCACTACCAGCTTTACCGCATTTATTTGGAAAAAGAGGCCGAGGGGTGGGTGGACCTTATGGGCGGCAGCGGCTCGCAGACCTACGCCAACATCATCCTTGAGCGCTGGCCCACCTCCGAATTCGCCCGCCTGGTGCGCGACCCCAACATGTTACAGGCGGATGAACTGCGCCGCCAGCAGGAGGAGAACGCCTACCGCGAGACTTACCAATTGTACCGGCAATACGCCTATGGTACCGTGATAACGGCCTGCGACCGCGTGATCGTGGACGAACCGCGCAACCACTTCCGCTCCAAGTACCACATCCTGAAAGCCCTGGCAAAGGGTGGTATGCGCGACATGGCCGGCTACCGGGCGGCCTTGATGGACGTGAAGTCCCAATATGCCGGTACCGAGGAAGCCGAGGCGGCGGACAACCTGCTGGCCGCGCTGGACGGCGCCGGTACCGGAGGCGGAAGCCAAGGGGCACCCAAGCCGGCCCCCGCAAGCCCGATGTTCACCATGAGCAACGAGCAGCACTCGTACATGATCGTGTTCCCCAATGCGGGTACCAACATGGCCAGTGTAAAGGCGCGCCTTTCGGATTTTGCGCGCACCTACATGCCCGGCACGCCCGTGGAAGTGACCAACAGCTTCCTCGACACCGAACGCCAGGTGGTGTTGCTGCAGCCCTTGCCTTCAAAGGCGCTGGCCATGGAGTTCCACTCGCTGTTCACCGGTGACAAGAGCAACCTGGTCGGCATCAACGACAAGGGCTACCCGGCCTTCCCCATTACGCCGGACAACTACGCGATCCTTTACAAATCCAAGGACCTCAACGCTTACACCACCTTCTTCACACAGAACTACCTTGGCCGTCAGTAGGATAAGTGGACGTCGCGGCTATCTTTGCACGGAACGTTGCTAACCCCAAAGCCTTAGGGACCATGTTCCGAAGCGAAAAACCCGCCGCCGCCGCCATGAGCAAGCCTGTAGAACCCATCAGCCCCGGCAAGATCAACAGCATCATGGAGGGCACCTCCATTGTGGGCGAGATCCAGAGCGACAGCAACATCCGGATCGACGGCAAGATCAAGGGCACATTGACGGCCCGTGGTCGGGTGATCGTTGGGCAGAACGGCGTGATAGAGGGCGAGGTGGTGTGCCAGAGCGCTGACATTGAAGGCACGGTATTGGGCAAAGTGAACTGCCAGGACCTGTTGAGCCTGAAGGCCACGGCGAAACTGCATGGCGACATCAACACCAAGAAGCTGGCCATTGAGCCGGGCGCGGTGTTCACCGGTAATTGCAGTATGGCCGGTGGCGTGGTGAAGGAGATGGACCCGGCCCGCCTGCGCACTGATGGCGCTGTCCGCCCGGAGCCCGCCCAAGCCGCCCGCTGATCCGCACATGGCCAAGTCCACTGATGCGGCCGGTCGCTGGTCGTTCCTGTTCCCTTTTCTGGCATTCGTGGTGGTCTGTGGCGCGGCCATGGCGCTTACGCTCCGCTTTGCTGCCGTGCCGGTAACGACCCTCTACTGGGGCATACTGGCCTACTTCGGTCTGCTCACCTTCGCTTTACATGCCTGGCAGGAACGTGTGCACGGTACCGACCCCAAGGCCTTTGTTCGCCGGTTCATGGCCGGACTGGTCATCAAGATGATGCTCTCGTTGGTGGTACTGCTTGTGCTTCTGGTGACCCTTTCACGCGAGCACCTCATCCCGGTGGCCATCACCTTCGTACTGATCTACCTCGCCTTCCTGGCCTTCAGTACATCGCGTTCCGTGGGCCTTATGCGCCAACGCTCCAACGCATGAGCACGCCGGACCCCAAGCGCATGCGCGACCAGTATGCCAGCTACCTGCGCTTCATGGGGCTGGGGTTGACCATGATGGGCATCATCCTGGCCTTCACGTTCGCGGGCTACTGGATCGATGGTCAGGTTGCCTGGCGGTTCCCCTTGTTCACCATCCTTCTGGCCCTTGTGGGGATCACCGGGGCCATGCTGCACCTCTTCAAAGAGACCGGCAGGAAATAGCTGCGAGATCGTATTTCCTCAATTCCATCCCGAATTCTACCTTTGCGCCCGCATTGAGGGGGGTAGCACCCCGCACTAACGTGATGAAAGCCTTGATCCGCGCCACATTCCTTCTGTTCAGCGTACTGTTCGCAGGGGTGTCGGTGGCGCAGCATGAAGGCCACGACCACGTCGCTGGCGACACCGCCCACCACCACGAGATGGTGGCCACCGGAGCGGAAGCCCACGCCGAACATGCGGAAGCACACGACGAACACGCTACGGAGAAGTTCAATCCCGGAGAGATGATCATGGGCCACGTGACCGACGAGCACGGCTGGCACCTGTGGGGACACACCTCGCTCCCGCTCCCCATCATCGTTTACAACACCGAGCGCGGCCTCAGTGTCTTCTCCAGCGCCCGTTTCGACCATGGCCACAAGACCTACGGTGGTTACTACCTGCAAGAGGGCAAGTTGCTGGCCACGGATGCTCCCGATGGCACCGATGTGCACAGCGCCACCCAGAACGAAGCCCTCACGGCCGCGACCTGGGATGTGAGCATCACCAAGAACGTATTGGGCATGTTGGTGAGCATCGCCTTGATGCTCATCATCTTCCTGAGCGTGGCCGGAGGCTACCGCAAGCGCGGAGTTGGTGCTCCCAAAGGACTGCAGAGCTTCATTGAGCCGATCATCCTCTTTGTACGTGATGATGTGGCCAAGGCGAACATCGGTCCCAAGTATGAGCGCTTCATGCCCTTCCTGCTCACGGTGTTCTTCTTCATCCTCATCAACAACCTGATGGGATTGATCCCCATCTTCCCCTTCGGCGCAAACGTGAGTGGCAGCATCTCTGTGACCTTCGCACTGGCCGCGATCACCTTCGTGCTTACGCTGATCCACGGCAACCGCCACTACTGGGGCCACATCATCGCCATGCCCGGTGTGCCCAAGCCGGTGCTCCTGATCCTTACGCCGGTGGAGATCCTCGGCGTGTTCCTGCGTCCCGCCATCCTGATGATCCGACTCTTCGCGAACATCACGGCCGGTCACATCATCGTATTGAGCTTCTTCGCGTTGATCTTCATCTTTGGTGAGATCAATGCCGGACTGGGCTGGGGCGTAAGCGTCTTCAGCCTGGCCTTCACCATTTTCATGAGCATGCTGGAACTGCTGGTGGCCTTCATCCAGGCGTTCGTGTTCACCTTCCTGAGCGCGATGTACCTGGGTGCTGCCATTGAGGAGCCCCATCATCACTAAGAATCAACCGCAAACCCAAACCCGTTCGACATGTTCCTCTCGATCCTCCTGCAAGCTGTCGCCGACCACTCTCACTTCGGTTTCGCCGCCATCGGTGCCGGCATCGCTGCTCTCGCCGCTGGTATCGGCATTGGCCGTATTGGTGGTGATGCCATGCAGGCCATTGCCCGCCAGCCCGAGGCTACCAACGACATCCGCGCCAACATGATCCTGGCCGCCGCTCTGGTGGAAGGTGCAGCCATGTCCGGTATCGTTGTGCTCCTGCTGGCCATGGTGCTCTGAGCACCTGCCGGTCGTATACCCTGACCCCAAGTC
>CAZQFG010000142.1:0-7649 GCA_964592515.1 uncultured Chryseobacterium sp.
ACCGGCAACTGGCGCTGGCCCGCGCCCAGCACCTGCGCGATCTGCTGGTGGCCCGGGGTGCGCCCACATCGGCCATCGTGGTGAGCTCCGCGGGCAGCAGTGTTCCCATGGCCACCAACGAAACACCCGAAGGCCGGGCCCTGAACCGACGAGTGGAAGTGGACGTGTTGAGGTAGAGCGGAATGGATCACGCTCACCGCTTCATCACGCGCGTCACACTGCGACCGGTAGCGCTCTGCACCACCAGCACGTAGGTGGCCTCGGCCAGGTTGCTGATGTCGGCGAACACGCGGCGGTCGGCGTGCAGCGTGCCGTCGTGCATCAGCATCACTTCGCGGCCCGTGGCATCCAGCAGGGTCATGCGCACCGGTGCCGCACCCGCGCCATCCACCGTTACCATCAGCAAGGACGATGTGGGATTGGGGAACACCTCGGCGATCACCGGTCCGGCCACATCGGGCACGGCCGTGCTGAGCCCCAGCACACGGAACTTCCACCAGCCCGCGGGGGCCACGATGGGGCGTACCTGCTGCTTGCCGCTGTTGGCGGCGGCGTGGATGTAGTAGAAGATCTCCGTGCCAGCGGGTTGCGCTGGTATGGCAGCGCTCCAGGTATTGTCGGCACCGGCGGTCATGGGCAACGCGGCGAAACCAGCGGTGGTGTCGGTGGTCCAATACACCTCAGCTGCACTGATGCCCGTGCGATGGCGGATGTAGGCCTCCACGCTGTAGGGCGTGCTGGTCTCGTAGGTATCCACCAGACGCTGGTGCTTGATCAGCAAGGGGTCGGCCACGCCAATACCCTTGGTGATGCAGTGGATGGCACCGCTCGCGCTGATGATGTTCTGGTCGCTGTTGTCGCAATCGATGCCCACCACATTGTAGCCGGGCAATGCTTCGCGCAGGATGCGCAGGCCGGTGGTGTCGTACTCGGTGCGGTAGGTGGGCACCAACACCGTTCCGTTGATGAAGATGTTGTTCGCGTAGGTGCGGTAGCTGGCGTTGGGCGGGAACTGTCCACCGGTGCTGGGCGGCATGGGGATGCGCACCAAGCGGTAGGGATCGCCGAAAACCGAAGGCACATCGTCGATGATCATCTGCACGTTCTGTTCGATGCGCGGCCCATCGCTGAGCCCTGCGGGGAACTCGCCCACGAGCAGCGTCTCCTCATCGATCAGCTTCATGTGCATGTCGATGTGGTTGATGACATCGTAAAGCAGCTGCTGCATCTTCACATAGCGGCCCGTGGCAATGCCCATGAACTGCTGCATCATGGCATCCACACCGGCACTGGTGCGCACGGTCTGGTTATACTGTCCGTTGGCCCCGTTCTCCTCATCCACCAGTTCGCTGCTGAAGGCCGTTCCGAAACCGTCGGACATGAAGTTGCCGCCGGTGTGCACCAGGTCATACGGTGCTTGCGTGGTGCTGTACACGGCAATGTTCTTGGCCACGCCCAGGGCATCGCTCAACGCATCATCCTCGGGACGGGGGCGATTGTACAGCCAGTCCAGCAGATAGAGGGAATCCACCTCGTTCTCGTAGATGCACTCGGGACCGAAGTCGCGCGTCCACACACTGTTGAAGGATGCCTGCAGGAAGGTAATGTTGTCCAGGTCGGTGAGCGGGCCGCCGTATTGGCTGTTCAGCAGGTAGTTCTGCACCGTGGTGGGGTTGCTGCACACGATCAACACCTCGCATTCGTTCTTGGCCTCGCGCACGATCTGCTTGAGGATGCCGGTGTAGCTGGTCCACGTGATCACCAGCGTCTGGATCTCCTCCCACTCGGCCATGGTGCGCGGCGCGAAGGTGGGCGGCGTGGTGATGCCCCGGGAGGCACCGGCGCGGCTGTCGCGGTACGGACGGATCAATTCCTGTTCATGCGGGGCCAGGGTGTGCGGCAGGCCTGTGGGTTCCTGGGCAACACCTGTAAGGCAGAAGAACAACACACTTGCACTGAGGAGTAGTGAACGCATGAGCGCAAGGTAGCGCGCGTGCAACAGCACCACCAAGAAGTGGCGACGGCCATTCTTGGAAGCACGGACGGGCCTTCGCACAACCTTCCTGGGAGTTGGGCGTTGCTCCTTCATGAACTGGATCGATGATCTTCGCAACAAGCTGTTCGGCAATCCGGAAGTGAGCACCGGAAAGTTGCACCACGGGCCATTGGTGCGCCCTGCGCGCTGGACCTTGGAACATGCGGCATGGCTGGCCGATGGACGCACCGACGCCCTGTTGCGCGGACTGCGCATGCGCCTGCTTGACGAACGCCTATCGGGCACCGGCGACCTTCACCTGATGCGGACCCCGCAGGCCACCGGACTGCAACTGCGGCGGCCAGAGGGCAGCACCTCCGACGACCTGCGCCACCTGATGGACCTGTGGCGCGACCGCGTGCTTGCCGAAGGCTACCGGGTGCAGAACAGTGACGTGCGCCTGGGCACGGACGTCAGCCTGCGCGAACGCCACTACCTGAAACCGTTGATCACGGCGAGCGACCTCGCAGGACCATTGGACCAGCGCTATGGCAACGTGCTGTTGGAAGCCTTCGGTCCGGCGGACGGACCCTTGTACCTGCGTGCGCTCATCACTGTATACAGCGACCGGAACTACACGCCGGCCTTACCCGCTTTGCCCTTATTGGACCGCTTATTTGAGGAACCCCGGCGCGCCTTCAGTTGAGCATACATGCCCACCACATCGCGCACGTAGTGGAACACTTGGCTGCCCTTGCAGTAGCCGTTCCGCATCCCGGGGCGCATGTAGTAAGCGGGCACGGCCTTCAGCAGGATGGTTCGTTCCACGTTGTGCTCCCAGCGCTTGGGATCGAGGCCCAGCTGTTCTGCCAGCCGCTGCGCATCGATGATGTGACCCGGGCCAGCGTTGTACGAGGCCAGCACGAAGCGAAGGCGCTGTTCGCGATCGGGCACGGCGCGCATCCACAACGTGTCCAATTTGGACAGGTAACGCACGGCAGCACGGATGTGGTCGTCCATGGCATGCGTACTATCAAGGCCCAAGCGCGCGGCGGTACGCGGCATCAATTGCATGATGCCCATGGCCCCCTTGCGTGAAGTGACCGTGCTATCGAAGCGCGATTCCTTGTAGGCCATTACGGCCAGGAGTTCCCAATCCCACGCCATGCCATCGGCGTGCTGTCTGAACCAGTTGTCGTACGGACTGATGCTGTCGCCCACCACGGGCACACCACGCTTGGTGCGCAGAGGGCCACCTCGAGGCATTACGGTACCATAGGCCTTGGCCAGTTGGGCCTGTGCGGCCTGCTCGTCGGGGTCGCTGAGCCATGTGTCCAATGCCTTGGACAGGCGCGGTGCATTGCGGCGCACGGCGAAGCACTGGGGCTGTGCCGGACCCACCGGCCCATCGAACTCCAGCACGGGGAACACCTCGGGCATGTAGGCCGCGCGCGCATCGCTGACCACCGTGGCCCGATGGCGACCGAGCACCACTTCCACGAGCAGTTCCTCCGGTGTGAGCGCAGGCTCCGCATGCGGTACCACAAAACGCGCCGCACCTTTCTCGAAATGATAGGACGCATCCGCAAAGGGCGACCAGGGGCTCAGGAGCACACTGTCCAAGGGCGCGTCCACGGCCGGTGCACCCGGCACATCGCGCAAGGGGTCGGTGCGCAGACGTGCCAACATGGGCCGCACGTGGCGAAAAGGCTTGGTGAACCGCACCCATGCTTTCTCCCTTGAACGAGGGGCCAACTGGGCCACCAGCACATCGCCCCTGCCCTGCTGCAACCATAGGAACAGGCTGTCGCGCTGTGTGGCCACGATCACTTTCACCGGTATGCCCTGCTCACGGGCGAAGCGCTCGATCACTTCATACTCCAGTCCGCTCTCCACCTTGGGCCGTTGTTCCCACGTGAGCGGGTCCTGCATCACCAACAAACGCAGCGTATCGCCCTTGATCACGTCCAGATCGCGCTCCACCAGCGGTGCCGACCAAGGCACGGGCGCTTGGTCCAGCTTGGGCAGGCGCAGCTTCCAGTAGAACACCGCCAAGGCGACCAACAGCGTGATCACCACAAGCACGGCGGTATGGGAACGGGTCCACTTCATGGCAGTTCCTGCAGGTGTACGGAAATGGCGGGCAGGAAGATGCCGAACTCGTTTCGATAGACCTCCATGTGCTGGACCAGCACCCGCTCGGCGCCACGCATGGCATCACCGGCGGGTGCCCTTCGCGAAAGCCCGTGCAAGGCCCTTGCCAGACCTTCGGTGGTGGCGTAGGAGGTCAACCAATCGCCCTGCACCATGTACGGCAGCATATGCCGCGTACGTTCGGGCAGCAGATGTTCGTGGGCATGCAGCAAGGCATACATCCGCTGCGCGAAATCGGCCAACGGCTCGGCATGCCAGCGCGACCACTCCACGGCCAGCAGGTGATCATAGAAAAGGTCCATCACCACTCCGGCATAGCGCCCTGCATGGGCACGCACGCGTTCACGGCCCGCACGCTGCAATGGATGCTCGTCCGTGAAGGTATCGATGGCGCGGTGCCTGCGGATACCCTGTTCCACGGCGGCAGGAAAGCGGGACAGATCGCGCCCCTTCACGGCATCGGCCATGAAGTTGCCCACGATGGCCAGCGGTTCGTTGCCCGCCAGGTAGAGATGTCCCAGAAAATTCATGCCTGCGCCGCGCAAGGTAGTCGCGGCCGCTGGTCATCGCTGCGGTGCCGTTCGTGTGATCGCCCTCTGTGGCACCCACCGCATCGGTACTTTCGTCGGGCACACGGCATGCAGCGTACACCCAAAGCCTCCATCTGGTCTCGAGATCCGCGGCTGCTCTACTGGGCCACCCAGGTGGGCGGCTGGGGCGCCTTCGTGGGCGGTTTCGCCGCATGGGCCCTGCTTACCGATAGCTGGGTACCCGGACTGGAACAGGTGATCCTGCTGGAGTTCCTGATCGGTGTGGGCACCAGCCACCTCTACCGTCATGTGGTGTTGCAACGCGGCTGGTTGCAGCGCGATATCGGCTTTGTGCTGCCACGCCTCAGTGCGCTGGCCCTGCTGTTGGCCTTTGCGGCCTTCGGGGCCGAAGTACTCGTGCACGACCTGGTGCTCACCGGCTTCGAGCACCTATCTGACCAACCCGCGCAGGACCTGTTCGTGCGCCTGCTGAACTGGGCCGTACTGCTCTTCATTTGGTCGCTGATCTACTTCGCCTACAGCTGGTTCATGCGCGGACGGCGTGAGGAGATCCGCAACCTGCGCCTGGAGACCGCCAACCGCGAGAACCAGTTGAGCACCCTGCGCGCCCAGCTGAACCCGCACTTCATGTTCAACGCGCTCAACGGCATTCGCGCGCTGGTGGACGAGGACCCCGAACAGGCCAAGAGGGCCATCACGCACCTCAGCGCCATCCTCCGCAACGCCATGAACAGCGTGAAGCGCCGCACGGTACCCTTGGGCGAAGAGCTCGACATCGTGAAAGCCTACCTCGCCCTGGAGGCCATGCGCTATGAGGAACGCCTGCGCACCGCCATTGAGATACAACCCGGCCTGGAACGCATTCCGGTGCCGCCCATGCTGTTGCAAACGCTGGTGGAGAACGCCGTGCGCCATGGCATTGCCAACCTGCAAGGCGGCGGCGACCTGCACATTGCCGCCACACGAACCGATGGCCACCTGGTGGTGACCGTGCGCAACAGCGGGCACTACGAGCCGGGACAGGTGAAAGGCAACGGCATCGGCCTGCGCAACACCCGCAAACGGTTGGATCTCATTTATGGGAACAACGCCCGCATCACCATCGGCAACAAAAGCGGCATGGTGGAAACGCAGGTGGAATTCCCCATCAACGAACTGATCGAAGGCCAAACAATGGCCTGAACAACACTCCTACCCATGAAAGCGCTGATCATCGACGACGAACGTTTGGCCCGCAAGGAACTGGCCTCGCTGCTGGAGAAGTACGAAGGCATCGAGATCGTGGGCGAGGCCGCCAATGCCGACGAGGCCGAGGCCCTCATTGCCGAGAAGCGGCCCGACCTGCTGTTCCTGGACATCAACATGCCGGGGCGTACGGGCTTTGAACTGCTGGAGAGCCTGGACCATGCGCCGCAGGTGATCTTCGTAACGGCTTACGATGAGCATGCACTGAAAGCCTTCCAGGTGAACGCTCTGGACTACCTGCTGAAGCCCATCGACCCCGAACGGCTGGACGCGGCCTTGAACAAGTTGGCCACCGCATCGGCCGAAAGCGCAGGACTTCCGCAGCGCGAGATCCTGCGTGAAAGCGACCAGATCTTCCTGAAGGACGGCGAGAAGTGCTGGTTCGTAACGTTGAAGGACGTGCGTTACCTGGAGAGCGAAGGCAACTACGTGCGCGTACGTTTCGACGACCAAAAACCCTTGGTGCTGCGCTCGCTGAACAAGCTGGAAGAGAAGCTGGACCCCTTGGTGTTCTTCCGTGCCAACCGCAAGCACATCATCAACCTACGCTGGGTCGAGAACATTGAACCCTGGTTCAGCGGCGGACTGATGGTGAAGCTGAAGCACAAAGGCAAGGACGGCCAACCGGAGACCATTGAGGTGAGCCGAAGGCAGGCCGCACGCTTCAAGGAACTGCTCAGTTTGTGACCGCACAGCAGAAACGGAACGGTCCGAGGTGAAAAAATCACAAAAAGGGGAACAAATCCCGCCTTGGCACCTTACCTTGGTTACATGACCACGCGAAAGCCCGTCCGCGTGAGGCAAGCCCGGAGGTTGCCTGTACGCCCCCAGTTGGACCACCCCATGATGCGGATGGACCGACGTCGCAGCACCGTGAGCTTCCAATGGCAAGACGGTGCTGGTGAACTGCATTTCACCGAGCTTTCGCATGCCCAAAGCTGGCCTTACCTGCACGAACAGGAACGTCAGTAGTGCGGTGTACCATCTTCTCCTCCGGACCATCGTAGAACACGGATGGATGGAGGAACACGCGATCACCTGCAGAACCCAACGACCGAACGTGAGCGTTCGGAACAAACCAATCCCATGGCCAAGACAAAGAAGAGCAAACCCGCTGCGAAGAAGAACAGCAAAGCCAGTGCGCAACAAGCGGACAGGTCCTACCCCATTATCCATAGCCAATGCCTGGTAAGCACGGATCCGCCCGGCAATGGGACCGGCGCCACCTACCTGATCGAACTACACTACCAGCGCAACGAGGACGTTGAATACGTTGAACTGCCCTTGGATACCGCGCAGGAGTTCATTGCCGTGACCACGCTGATACAGACCGGTCGTGCCGTGTATTATCCGGCGCACAAGAAAGTAGCCGTGGAGCGCTGGGACCTGGAGCCGATCATGCCCATGGGATTCGGCACCCGTTGACGCACGCACACCACGCCGGTTCATCGTTCCCTGTAGAACGCCCCGTTCATCGCACGATGAACGGGGCGTTCCATTTCCATTCCGCGGCTAGTGTAACACCCTCCTGATCAGCGCAATCGAACTCGAGCATGGGTCCAGGCAGACCTCGAATGTCTCCACGAACGCGAGCGCCCCGCACACCATCCGGTCCTCACCGGGGTGCGCGGGGCGCTCGATATCCAATTCCTAACGGAACGACCTACTTGTTGATCACCAAACGCTCGGTGTAGCGCTTGCTACCGGCGGTGATGTTCACCATG
>CAZQFG010000143.1:0-7632 GCA_964592515.1 uncultured Chryseobacterium sp.
GGCATGGACCAGATCATCGAGGTCACAATCCGCCAAGTGCACGGTCAGGGCGCCCTTGTGGCCCCAGGGCTTGCCGAGTTTGCCGATCCGATGAAGGCTTTCCAGGTCCATGGTCGCAAGTTAGTGTGATGACCGTGCGCAAAGAAAAAGCCCGCACCATGCGGTGCGGGCTTTTCACGGAGTTCGGTCGAATTACTCAGCGGCCGGAGCCTCACCTTCAGCGGCCGGAGCCTCTTCGGTGGCAGCCTCAGCGGGCGGAGCGGAAGCAGCAGCCAGTTTGGCGCTGATCGAAGCGGCCTTCTCTGCGGCTTTCTTGTTCTCGGCGGCAATGCGGGCCTTCTCAGCGTCGGTCTTACCCTCGGCGAGCTTGCTGCGCTTGGCCTCGATCTTGGTCGTTTTCTCGTTCTTCCAGATGTCGAAACGACGCTCCGCCTCTTCCTGGCTGAACGCGCCCTTCTTCACTCCGTTGAGGAGGTGGTTCCTGTACACCACACCGGTGTAGCTCAGGATCGCGCGGCAGGTGTCGCTGGGCTGGGCACCTTTCTGGAGCCAGTCGAGACACTTGTCGTTGTCGATCTCGATGAACGCAGGGTTCTGGTTGGGATCGTAAGCACCGATCCGTTCGATGTATTTCCCGTCGCGGGGTGCACGGGAATCGGCCACCACCAAGTGGTAATAGGGCCGGCCTTTTTTGCCTTTACGCTGAAGGCGGATGCGAGTTGGCATGTCGCGGTTTGAGTTGGTTGTCCCGGAATTGGGGGTGCAAATATGCGGAACTATCCCCGAACGACCAAGCTTTCCACCTACAGGCGTGCCAACCGCAGTAACGGCGAACTTCGCAGCGATGCGTTCACTCCTGCCCCTCGCCTTCCTGCTGGCCATCTGTTCCACCGCCCAAGAAATGCGGCTCCCCGACCTTGTCCCGCTGCCAGCGCAATACCAGCTTGACAAAGGAACACTGGACCTGGGTTGCCCCTGGAAAGTGGAAGTGAGCAACGAGCGCCACCGAGCGCTGGCCGCGCTGATCGAACAGGAGATCGCGCCACTGCACCCGGCGTCGGGCCTGAACTGCCTGGTACCCATGACCATAGCCATGCAGGTGATCACACCGGACACGCTACTGCACGCCGAGTGGTATGCCTTGGGCGTGATGACGGACGGCATCGTGATCTCGGCCACCACCGAGGCCGGCCTTTTCCGCGGAAGCCGAACGCTGATCCAATTGCTGGAGCAAGGCCGCGAGACCGGCAGGCTCCCCTGTCTCAGTATCACCGACCAGCCGCGTTTCGAATGGCGGGGCATGCACCTGGATGCCTGCAGGCACTTTTGGTCGGTCGAGTTCACCAAGAAGTACATCGACCTGCTGGCCCGCTACAAGATGAACAGCTTCCACTGGCACCTCACCGAGGACCAGGGCTGGCGCATCGAGATCAAGAAGTACCCGAAGCTCACCGAGGTGGGCGCATGGCGGAAGGGCAGTCAGGTGGGACCGTACGCGCGGCTCCAATATGACACCATCCCCTACGGCGGCTTCTACACGCAAGAGCAGATCCGCGAAGTGGTGGCCTACGCGGCGGCACGGCACATCAACGTGGTGCCCGAGATCGAGATGCCGGGGCATGCCTTGGCGGCACTGGCGGCCTACCCGCACTTGGGCTGCACCGGTGGACCCTATGAAGTGCAACGCGGCTGGGGCGTGTTCGAGGACGTGTTCTGCGCGGGCAACGACAGCACCCTCATTTTCTTGCAGAACGTGCTCACCGAAGTGATGGACCTCTTCCCCAGTAAGACCATTCACATCGGTGGGGATGAATGCCCCAAGGAAGCGTGGAAGCAATGCGCGAAATGCCAGGCACGCATGAAGGATGAAGGCTTGAAGGACGAGCACGAACTGCAGAGCTACTTCATCCAGCGCATCGAGAAATTCGTGAACAGCAAAGGGCGGAAGATCATCGGCTGGGACGAGATCCTGGAGGGTGGCCTGGCGCCCAACGCGGCCGTGATGAGCTGGCGCGGAACGGAGGGAGGCATCGCTGCAGCGCGCAGCGGGCACTACGCCGTGATGAGTCCCGGCAGCCATTGCTACTTCGACCACTACCAGGGCGACCCCGCGAACGAGCCGCTGGCCTTCGGCGGCTATACCACGGTGCAAAAGGTGTACAGCTACGAGCCCATCCCCGCCGAGCTGAAGCCCGAAGAGCATAAATACATCCTGGGTGCGCAGGGCAACATGTGGACCGAGTACATCCTCACCCCGGAACACGTGGAGTACATGGCGGTGCCGCGCATGTTGGCGCTGGCGGAAGTGCTTTGGACGCCGAAGTCGAAGCGCAACGAGGCCGACTTCATCCATCGCTTGGAGAACGAGTTCACGAAACTGGAGGCTATGAAAGTGAACGCGAGCAAGAGCCTTTACCAGGTGAGCATCCGCCCGAAGCAGGGTCCCGAGCCGGGCAGCATCGCTGCGGAAATGACATTAGCCACGGGCGGCTCCTTCTCCATGACCGAAATGCAGCCGCCGTACGATGAGAGCACCGCGCAGCTCGGTGTCTACACTGGACCCGTGATCATCGACAGCGACCGCGAACTGCACGGCTGGCTCCAACGCGAAGGCCTTACAGGCCCCATCGCGAAGCGACGGTTCAGCTTCAATAAGGCCACCGCCCGCCCCATCACCCTCAGCGTCCCGCCCAACGAGCGGTACAACGAAGGCGGCGCCTTCACCCTGGTGGATGGCATCACCGCGCAGGAGAAGCGCGTGAACACCGAGTGGCTGGGCTGGACGGAGGGCGTCACCATCACGGTGGATCTGGGCAGTGTGCAGGATGTACGAGAGGTAAGCATCGGTGCGTTGAACGAGACCCACAGCTGGATCCATTTGCCCGAGCGAGTTGACTTCAGCATTAGCAGTGACGGCGAGGCATACGTGCAGGTCGGTTCCTCCGAAGTGAATGCGGGCCCAGGCCGCAACGCCTTCAGCTTGGGCAAGGTCGGGAAGGCGCGCTATGTACGGATCACCGTGAAGCACCCCGGCAAGATCCCGGATGGCTTCCCTGGTGCGGGTAACCCGGCGTGGCTGTTCCTGGACGAGATCGAAGTGCGGTAGGAACGAACTTTGTGGGTCACGACCATCATGAAACACTTGCTGATCGCATCCCTTCTGCTCTGTGGTTTCTCCGCAGCTGCCCAGAACACCATCTACAGCCACGCCATCGGCAACTGGCGCAGTGGTCCGGTGGTGTACATCACCCCGCTGATCGAGGCGTCGGAGGCCATGACCAAAGCGCAGTTGGTTGAACTGTACCGTGCGCAGTTCCCGGAACTGAAGGACATTCCCGCCAGCGACCTGGACGTGCTGCTCTTCGGAACACGGGAAGAAGGCGATGAGAGCCGCCGCACCCTGCACGCCAAGTACGGCATGCGCAAGTTATCCGTGGTGATGCTGGAGAAGCCCAAGGACCCGGCCATCACCGTTCCTGCGGACCATCACTGAACACTGTTCATCATTCGCCACCCGACTACCTTGCGCGGCATGATGCGACCGGTGCTGCTGGCTGTTCTGGTGTGCAGTGCACACTTGGCCCAAGCCCAACTGGGTGCGGACCGCAGCACCTTCACCCGGGCGGACTCACTGCGCGGAAGCATCGGTCCTTTCCGCTCGTGGTGGAACGTGGTGGGGTATGATGTGAGCGTACGGCCCGACTTCGGCACACGGTCCATCATCGGCACCACGCAGATCGCGTTCGATGCCGTGTCCGATGGACAACGTCTGCAGATCGACCTGCAACAGCCTTTGGTGGTGGACAGCATCCTCACCGATGTGGCCGACTTCAAGGACGGCGCGATAGCCGTGAGCTACAAGGCCGTTCCGTTCGTCCGTGAGGAAAACGTGGTATGGGTGGACCTGCCACAGGCCATGCGCAAAGGCGAGGCCACCACCATCACCATCCACTACCATGGCGTTCCGCGTGCGGCGATCAATCCACCTTGGGATGGCGGTTGGATCTGGAAGAAGGATGCGCAAGGCAACCCGTGGATGAGCGTGGCCTGCCAGGGCCTGGGTGCCAGCGTTTGGTATCCCTGCAAGGACCACCAGAGCGATGAACCCGAATACGGCGCGAACCTGCACATCACCGTGCCCGACAGCTTGCAGGCCATTGGCAATGGACGTTTGCGCAGCACCGTGAAGAACAGCGACGGCACCAGCACGTGGAACTGGCAGGTGAAGAGCCCGATCAACACCTATAACCTAGTGCCCTACATCGGCAAGTATGCGCATTGGAAGGACGTACACCAAGGCGTGAACGGTCCACTGGACTGCGACTACTGGGTTTTGGCCAATAATGAGGCCAAGGCCCGCGAACAGTTCATGCAGGTGCATGAGATGTTGACATGCTTCGAGGCGTGGCTGGGCCCCTACCCCTTTTATGCCGACGGCTACAAGCTGGTGGAAGCGCCACACCTGGGCATGGAGCACCAAAGCGCCATCGCCTATGGCAACGGATTCGTGAACGGTTACCGTGGCATGGACCTGAGCGGTTCGGGGCATGGCCTGAAGTGGGACTACATCATCATCCACGAGAGCGGGCACGAATGGTTCGGTAACAGCATCACGACGGCAGACATCGCCGACATGTGGGTCCACGAAGGCTTCACGGACTACACCGAGACGATCTTCACCGAGTGCCAGCAAGGCAAGGAAGCAGCGGAGGATTACCTCGTTGGTCTGCGCAAGAACATACGCAACGACCGGCCGATCATCGGCCCCTATGGTGTGAACCAGGAAGGCAGTGGCGACATGTATTACAAGGGCGCAAACCTCATCCACATGATCCGGCACATCGTGGGCGACAGCGCCTTCAAGGCGATGCTGCTGGAAATGGACCGTCAGTTCAGCCACAGTGTCGTCTCCAGTACGCAGATCGAAGCGCTCATGATCGGGTTCAGTGCACACACTCGCGAACGCCTCCACGCCAGCCTCTTCGACCAATACCTACGCGACACCCGCATACCTGTGTTGGAACACGCCGTGAAGAAGAAAAGACTGTGGGTGCGCTGGTCCAATTGCAACGACAGCCTGAGCATGCCTGTGCGCCTCAACGTGGATGCAACGCCTGTCACGGTGGATTGTACCACACAGTGGACCACCTTGGACCGCCGGGTCAGCAAACGCACACCGATCGCTGTAGACCGCGCGTGGTACGTGGGTTCGCGAAGGGTATCACCATCGAACGTGCGCAAGCCGGGCGAACGTCCGCGCAACTCCTTCGAGCTCTCGTTCTGAAAGGAACGACCGCGTGGGCGGGCAAGGCCATGGAACGCCTGCCCGTACGTTATCGTCAGCCCTAGTTCGCTGCCGCGCTTTCCGCAGCCATTGCACGTAGCAGACCAGCGGCCGCCATGCCACGCACCTTGTCGCGCACCAAGGGCGTCCACCCCAGCACAAGGCCCTGAACGCCCAAGGCCTGTCGGCTCCACTTCCACATGGAAAAGCGGTCGTGCTGTGTGTGGATCAGTCCGTCCTTCAGCGTGAACCGCGAATCGATCACGTTGTGGACCTTCCTGCCGGTGCGCGAGAAGGTGTAGAACGCCTCCCACCGCACATGGCCGCCCTTCTGGTCCTCGTGCAGCACGGTAAAACTGATGCACAGATCGGTATCGCTGCTCAGTAGCATCTTCCACATGGCACGCACCTGCGCGGCATCCAGATCGGGGAACACCGGATCGCTGAACCGGGCCTCGGGGTGATAGCAAGCACCCATTACGGCCCAATCGCGTTGAGCAAATGCAGTGTAGAATGCATGGAGGACCGACATGTCGAAGGGCTTTAAAATGGCCTGACAAGGAAACCAATTCTCAAAGTTTGCAAAAAGGCACGCGTGTGAGGAACAAGCAGAGGACGGTATGAGTTAGTTGGAAAACAACCTGCCATGAGCACGCGAATGATCTGGATGGCATTGATACTCCTGCTGTGCACGACATCATGCACCACGGTACGTCAGGGAACCGTTGGCGTTAAACAGCGGTTCGGAAAGCTTGACGATCGCATCATCACGGCCGGGCTCGTTGGCCTCAACCCATTCACCACCAAGGTGATCAAAGTGCCCGTTCAAACCGTGAACCGCGAGGTCCAAATGGCCCTACCCAGCAAGGAAGGACTCAACGTCCAATGCGACATCAGCATCCTGTACCGCATCGTTCCAGACCAAGTACCGGCGATCATCGAGACCATTGGACCCAATTATGAGAATGCGTTGATCGTGAGCGTGTTCCGCAGTGCTGCATCGGACATCTGTGCCCGCTACTACGCCAAGGACATGCACAGTGCACAGCGGGCCGGCATCGAGGCCGAGATCGCGGCGCACATGAACAAGTTGCTGGAACCCCGAGGTTTCGTCATCGAAAGCGTCCTGATGAAGAGCATCCAACTGCCACCCGGGCTGGCCAAGGCCATCGAGGACAAGCTGGAGTCCGAGCAACGGGCGCAGCAAATGGAGTTCGAGTTGCAGCGCGAGCGCAAGGAGGCTGAACGGCGAGTGATCGAGGCCGAAGGCATCCGCGAAGCACAGAAAGTGCTGAGCGAGGGACTTAACGAGAACATCATCCGCTACCAAAGCATTGAAGCGTTCAAGTCACTGGCCAGCTCGCCGAACGCGAAAGTGATCATCACCGACGGCACCACGCCATTCATGATCGAAGGGCAGTAACACCGTTCGCTGCACGGCGCACGCCTTACTTTGGCGGGACCTTCAGGAACAATACTGAAGGTCCCGTCGCATTTCGGACCATGAGCGCACTTCCAGAGCATCATTACCGTCTCACCCTGGACTGGACCGGCAACCTCGGTGCGGGCACCAGCACCTATGAGGGCTACTCCCGGGAGCATGTGGTGCGCATCAGCGGCAAGCCCGACCTGGTGGGCAGTGCCGACCCGATGTTCCGGGGTGATCCAGCGCTGCACAACCCCGAGGACCTGCTGTTGGCGGCCTTGAGCCAATGCCACCTCCTTACCTACCTGGCCCTTTGTGCCCGGGCGCGCATCAATGTGCTGAGCTACCGGGACCGTGCCGAAGGAACGCTGGTACTCACCAAGGACGGCGGCGGGCACTTCACCGAGGTGGTGCTTAGGCCAAAGGTGGTGGTCGCTGATGCCACCATGGTGGATAAGGCCCGCTTCTTTCACGGAGAAGTACACAAGTACTGCTTCATCGCAAGGAGCGTGAACTTTACGGTGCGGTGCGAGGCGGAGGTCGGGGTGTTCAACTAGGGCGAAAGCGCCCCGGAGCACTCGATCGATCGTGGAAAACTGATCCCGTCCACCGCACCCCTACCCGGTAACTTCGTGGCCCTTCCGCCATGCAGTTCTCGCACCTCCACGTCCACACCCAATTCTCGCTCCTCGACGGGGCGGCCAGCATCCCCTCCCTCTTCAAGAAAGCCGCCAAGGACGGGCAACCCGCATTGGCCATCACCGACCACGGCAACATGTTCGGGGCCTTCAAGTTCGTGGCCGAGGCGGGCAAGCACAAGAACGACGACGGCAGCCTGAAGGTGAAGCCCATCGTGGGCTGCGAGTTCTACGTGGTGGCAGATCGCTTCAAGAAGACCTTCACCCGCGCCGACAAGGACAAG
>CAZQFG010000144.1:0-7347 GCA_964592515.1 uncultured Chryseobacterium sp.
CCGATCAGGTTCTGTCCGCCGTCGCCGCGCGTAAGGCTCAGGTTGCCGGTGCGCACCTTCTTACCGTTGGCCAGCCAGGCGATCAGGCGGGTGTTCTCATCATCGGGATGGGCCACGATGTAGAGCACGCTGCCCAGCACGTTCAGCTTCTGCATCTTGTGCAGGATCTCGGCGGCGTTGGGTTGTGCGGGGGGGCGCTGGGCAAAAAGTGGAACGTTGAACGTCGACAGAAAAAGGAGGGCGGCCGCGCAAAGGCGCAGTGCCCGGTACGAGCTGAGTTGCATGGGGACTAAGGTAGAATGCGCTGCGGGCTGCTGGCCTTTGGCTGCTGGCCTCCAAGTTCTTCATCCAGCTTTCAGCCTCCAGCTTCCGGCTGGTCTGCGCTTGGGGGCGCGCATGCAGGTTCTGCCGACCTCGTCGCGGCCACGAACGGTGCAAGTGCCGATAAGGAGCTGTAAGCTCGTGGCTGAAGGCTCTAACCTCACACAACCTGCTCCGTCAGCATCTTCGCAATACTGTCCTTGTAGCTACGGCCGCTGATGATCCGTTCGCCATTGGCCATGCTGAAGATGAACTCGTTGTTGCCGCTGTAGCGCGAGTTGCGAACATGGGCGCGGTTAACGATGTAGCTGCGGTGTATACGCAGGAACCGAGCGGGGTCCAGCTCACTTTCCACGGCGTTCATCGTCATGCGGTAAAGGAAACCGCGTTCCTTCAGTTGCAGCAAGAGGTAGTTGCCCTCGGCGCGCAGGAAGATGATGTCCTCGGTCTTCACCTTGTGCTCGCGTCCCTTGTCCTTGATGGTGAAGTGCTCGGTGTAGGTGCCGCTGGCCTGCATGTGCTCGCGCACAAGGTCCATCAGCTTGCCGGTCAGGCGGTCGCTCATGCGCATCTCGATGAAGCGCTTGGCCTTTTCCAATGATAGGCGGAAGCGGTCGTCGTCGAAGGGTTTCAGCAGGTAGTCCACGGCGTTCACATCGAAGGCCTTCAGGGCATACTGGTCGTGCGCGGTAACGAAGACCACGAAGGGAACGGGGACGTGGCCATTGTGCGCGCGCACGTTCTCCATCACCTCGAACCCGCTCATGCCGGGCATCTGAACATCAAGGAACAGCAGGTCAGGGCGGCACTTGGCGATGCAATTGAGGGCTTCTTGTCCATTGCGGCATTCGCTCACCACCTCGATAGTGGGGTCCTGTGCCAAAAGGCGCGCAATGCGTGCCCGTGCTGCGGGTTCGTCGTCAACGATGATCGTGCGGATCTGTTTCATCGTGTCAAAGGCGTTCGATCGGCATCGAGAGTTCTACAATGAACCCTGTGCCAGGGTTGGATGTGATCTGGAAAGTGGCCTCACCACCATAGAGCAGGCGCAGCCGTTCGCGTACGTTGCGCAGTCCTATGCCGCCGTTCTCCATGGCATGGTAGACATCGGAAGTGCCTTTTCCGTTGTCTGAGACACGAACAAAAAGGCGGTCACCCATTGCGTGCGCGCTCACGGTGATCGTCACGCTTCCGGTGGTGTTGTCGAGGCCGTGCTTGATGGCGTTCTCCACCAAGGGTTGCAGTAGCATGCTGGGGACCAGATGGTGGTCCAGTTCGGGAGGCATTTGATAGACCACTTTCAGCCGGTCGCGGAAACGCATGGCCTCGATCCCCAAGTAATGTGCCACGTGGTCAAGTTCACGTTCCAAGGGCACCTTGTCGCGTTGTGTTTTTTCCAGTGTGATGCGCAGCAACTGTCCCAACCGGCTCAGCACCTTGCGCGCATCGTTGATGTTCTCGTCCATCAGCGCGCTCACCGTGTTCAGTGTATTGAACAGGAAGTGCGGCTGCAGCTGCTTCTTCAGGGCGTTCAGCTGGGTCACCTGCAGTTCGTTACGCAGGTCCAGCAGTTGTTCATGCTCTTCGCGCCGCAATCGCGCGTTCTCCAAGGCCACCAGCACGCCCATGAGCACCCCATACTCCATGGCCCGTGTGAAGATGGCCGGCAGCAATGCATGGTAGGCCCAACTGCGGTATTGCGGATCACCGAAGTCGAAATCCCCGGTGGTCTGCAGGATGGCGTAGTAGAGCGTGGAGGTCACCACTTCGTGCACGGTGGCTATAAGCAGGCCCACTCCAATGTGTATGGCGATGGTGCGGAGCAATGGGCGCTTCTCGAAGGGCCAGCGCTGCATGAGGCTGTACACCAGTGGCGAGAGCAGCGCCCAGAACAGGAAGTTGAGGTAGGGCACCGGTGCTTCGCGCCACCAGTTGAACGCCCCGGTGTCCTCCATGTCCTGATACACCACGTGTCGCGTATACGCTTGGAACAGGAAAAGCGTGGCCAACACCCCGGCCGTGATCAGGATGGTGCGGAACCGGATGGGCGTACGTTGGAAATAGGTCATCGGCCACCACGGTCTTCCGCATGGCGGATCCGTGATGCGCCGAAACTAGACCCGTGGTACCCCCGAGGCTTTCGAGAACGTGATGAACGGTAATGCCCGGGATGAACGGTTCGTCACAGGACGAATGGGCCGCGTTGCACAACGAAAAGGCCCCACCGAGGGGTGAGGCCTTTGGGCGTTTTGTAGTGATGGACGGGTTCAGCCGCCGAAGGTGTAGGCGGTGCCGTTCACCGTTACGGAAACTTGGGCGTCGCAAACGCCGCTGCCATAGTCCACGGTGCGCACGGCCAGGTTGCTGGGCACGATCTGCAGCACACCGCTCACGATCCAGGGGCAGTCGAGTTCAACACGCAGCGGACTCGTAATGGCCACCGTGAAGGGCACGCCGTTGCGGTTCACACCGCTGCCACCGCCCGAGATCAGGTACACATCGTCCAGCAAGTTCAGGGTTGTGGCCCCTTCGATCCAGGTGCGGGTGCGCTGGTAGTTGTGGGTGCTCGTCCAACTGCCGTCCGGCGCGGTCACGGTGCCGTTCACTGTTACGCTGAAGAAGGGCTGGCCTTGTTCGTTGAGCCCTGCATTCGTTACTGTATTTACGCCTTGCAAGCGGTGGTCGTTCACGTAGTAGTCCTCGGGGGTGATGGTGATCACGGTGCCGGGATCGCGGTAGCGGCCGGTGAAGACCACATTGAGGCGGCCGCGGCGGGTGCGGCCATCAGAAGCGGTACAGTTGGTGGTACCGAAGTCGATGAGCATGGTATGCGGCACGGACACTGTATCAATGGTAACAGCCACGGCACAGGGGAGATCACCGTCCTTGTAGGCGACATCGCTCATTTTCAACGCATCGGTGAAGAACACCTCGGCGCGGTCGTTATCCACCGCAGCGGTGTAATCGCGGTCAATGGGTGTGTCCGACTCTTTGCGGCAGGCCACCACAGTAAGCGCGAGAAGCAAAAGGAGCAGGGACTGTTTCATGGTGCTTGGTGCGTGTGATGCCCCTTTGACGCAACAACCCTGCCGTTGGTTCAATGGCGGCGTTGCAGCACCACAAAGCTGAACGCGTGTGCGTGGCGTTCGTCGGCCGGGTGCTGCTCACGGCTATGCTCGGTCCAGTCGGCGGGGTCCAGCAGCGGGAAGTGGGTGTCGCCTTCCACGTCAGCGTGTACCAGCGTCAGGTAGAGCCGGTCCACCAAGCCTTTTTGCAAGGCTTCGCGGTAGATCTGGCCACCACCGATCACAAAGGCCTCGGTCTCGCCATTGGTAGCGGCTTGTTCCAGTGCTTCTTCCAACGAGCCCAGCACCACGGCACCCGGGGCCTCGTAGGCGGCGTTGCGGGTCACCACCACGTTCACACGATCCTTCAGAGGGCGGTATTTCTCCGGAATGGTCTCGTAGTTCTTCCGCCCGGTGATAACATGGTGGCCACGGGTCACCCGCTGGAAGTACTTCAGGTCATCGGGCAGGTGCCAGGGCAGGTCGCTGTCGCGCCCAATGATGCCGTTGTCCGCCACGGCTGCGATGGCGCTCACGATCATACCGCTACATCTGCCTTGATGTGCGGATGCGGGTCGTAGTCCTTCAGCGTGAAGTGCTCGTAGCGGAAGGCGAAGAGATCAGTGACCGTGGGGTCGATCTCCATCTTCGGCAGGGGGCGCGGCTCGCGGGAGAGCTGCAGCCGGGCCTGCTCCAGGTGGTTGTTGTATAGGTGTACATCGCCAAATGTGTGCACGAACTCGCCAGGCTTGAGGCCGCATACCTGTGCCATCATCATGGTCAACAAGGCGTAGCTGGCGATGTTGAAGGGCACGCCCAGGAAAGTGTCAGCGCTGCGCTGGTAGAGCTGGCAGCTCAGTTTGCCCTCCGCTACATAGAACTGGAACATGGTGTGGCAGGGCGGCAGGGCCATGCGGTCCACGTCGGCGGGGTTCCATGCGGTCACGATCAAGCGGCGGCTGTCCGGGTTCTTCTTGATCATCTGCACCACGTTGGTGATCTGGTCGATCACGCGGCCATCGGGGGTGTGCCAGCTGCGCCACTGATAGCCGTACACAGGGCCGAGGTCGCCGTTGGCATCGGCCCATTCGTCCCAGATGCGCACGCCGTTGTCCTGCAGGTACTTGATGTTGGTGTCACCGGCCAGGAACCAGAGCAGTTCGTGGATGATGCTCTTCACGTGCAGCTTCTTGGTGGTCACCAAGGGGAAGCCTTCGCTGAGGTCGAAGCGCATCTGGTGGCCGAAGCAACTGATGGTGCCCGTGCCTGTGCGGTCGTGTTTCTGCACGCCTTCGTCAAGGATCCGGCGGAGGAGGTCGTGGTACTGCTTCATCGCAAGGGCGAAGGTACCGCAGCCCCTTTGCGCCGGTGGGGTGGACTTGCTAACGGGTGTGAATAGCGCTCAGGCCCCGTGCCCTTCACTCAGCACTTGGTGCAGCGGTGTTGCGCAAGCCGTTCCGCGTCGGCTTCTCGGGTTTGGGCGGCCAGTCCGGCAATGCCTTCAGCAAGCGCTCCTTCATGCGCTCGTAGTAGCTCTTGCGGTCGATGGTGAAGGAGATGAGGTAGCCCACCATGGCGGCGTACATCAACTGGAAGATGGCGCTGTGGCGATCGGTCATTTCCAGCACCAGGATAGCGCTGGTAAAGGGCGAGCGCGTCACGCCGGTGAGGAAGGCCGTCATGCCCGCCAGCACCAGCAGGTTGAACTGACCGCGGGTGGGGCTGAACCATTCGGCGATCCAACCGCCTACGGCCGCACCGCTGGCCAGCGAAGGCGCGAAGATGCCGCCCGCACCACCGGCCGAGAACGAGA
The DNA here is from genome assembly GCA_964592515.1 of uncultured Chryseobacterium sp. GTDB lineage: Bacteria > Bacteroidota > Bacteroidia > Flavobacteriales_F > PHOS-HE28 > PHOS-HE28. Next base: position 5,200 of record CAZQFG010000144.1, read on the forward strand.
ACATGGAACCGAAGAAGCGCGCGGCCACATTGCCTGCCGTGGCATCCACCTGTGGAGCGAAGAGGTACTCCTCCAACAGCAGGTGGCCCGAGCCCAGCGTATGCCGACCGAACAGATACACGGCACTGGCAAAGAGCAGCGAGCAGCCCAGCGCGAAACCGGCCTGCGCCCATGCACCCGTAAGGCTCCTGCGCAGCTTGTCGAAGGCGATGAGGCCCTTGCAGAAGAGCGCTCCCATGGAACCCGCCACCACGGAGAGCGCCAGTATCTTGTACATGAACGAGACCGTGGCCGGGTCCAGCTTGGGGTAGCCGAGCATCAGGTAAGGTCCCAGCAGCCATTGGGCCGTCATACCGCTCAGTATCACTGCCGTGAGCACCGCGGTACGGAACTGGGCAATGTGCGTTTTGGTGAGCTCCTCCACCGCGAACACGATACCGCCCAGGGGTGTGTTGAAGGCAGCACTAAGGCCGGCCGCCCCACCGGTGATCATCATGATCTGGCGGCTCACCTTGGGCCAGAAGGGCGGCAATAGCCTGTGTACGGTACGGTAGATGCTGCCCGCGATCTGCAGCGTGGGCCCTTCGCGCCCCACCGCCCCGCCGCCCAGCACCAGCGAAAGGCTGCTGAGCACCTTGATGATGATGATGCGCACGTTGAGGAAACGCCACGAACGGTCCGACTTCTTTTCGGTGGCCACTTCCACGGCGGCCATCAACTGGGGAATGCCGCTGCCACCGGCCATGGGCGCGAAGCGGAATACCAGCCACCACGAGAGGATGAAGCTGATCGGTGCCGAAAGGAATATCAGGCGCGGGTCAATGGCGAGCAGGCGCCCGTTCCACTGCTCCATGTACTGGAACAGTTTGGCATAGCCCACGGCGATAAGGGCGGTAAGCACGGCGCTCACCTGGTAGGGCAACGCCAACAGCACGAAGTCCTTGGCGCGACTGTTCACAGCGAACTGCCGGATGCGCTCCAGGGTGCTGGAGAACAGGCGCTGTGCCTTTTCGGCAAGGGGAAGTCGCCATTTTTCGGCCATCTGTGCGGGCGAAAATAGGGCCGTGGCCCCGTGGCTTCGGTCCACAGTGCCTAAAGTGATCAACAACAGGGTCACTGCTTCCGCAGCCAGCCGAGGATGCGGCGCTCTTCCAAGCGCCAGCGTCCGTCCACCAGGTCAAGGTCGTAAGTGGCGCGCGTGCTTCCTGTGTTCTGTTGCACAAGTTCCACCTCGCCGTGTTCAACTGCGCTCACAATGGCCACGTGCCCGTAAGGGTTGCCACGCCAGCCATCGAACACCACCAGATCACCCACTTGCGGAGCCTTGGTGCTGGGGTTGGTGTATTGCCGCAACCCGCGATCGCTGTTCAGTTCGCCATCCTTCACGGCAGGGTTGAACAGGTCTTTCGCGTGGCCGTAACTGTTGGGCATACGGTGTCCGTAGTGCTCCAGGTAGTAGCGCTTCACGAATTCCACGCACTGGTAGCGCAGGCCCACGTTGTAGCCGTCCACCACATTGCGGCTGCTCACGTTGCCCATGCTGCCATTGTGGTACACGATCACGCCATGCAGACTGTCGAGCGGTGTTCCGGGTGTGAGCGTGGCGCGCGATACAAGCCCGCCGAGGTCCCAAGAGCGATCAGACCAGGCCCACCACGCAGCGGCCAAGCAAAACAACGCAACGGTAGCAAGGAGCAATGGCCGTCGCATGGTGCGGGTTTATCTTTCAGTGCACCTACACCAGCATGCCCACGATGGTGGCGCTCAGCAGCGATGCCAGCGTACCGCCCAGCAGTGCTCGGAAACCGAACTCGCTGAGCCATTGCCGTTTGCTAGGAGCGAGCGAGCCGATGCCTCCGATCTGGATGCCGATGCTGGCGAAGTTGGCGAAGCCGCACAGCATGTAGGTGGCCATCACAATGCTCCGTTGGAAGGTGAAAACGCCTTCGTTCTTCATGCGTGACAGGCTCTCGTAGCCCACGAACTCGCTGGCGATGATCTTCTGCCCGACCAGTTGCCCGGTAAGGGTGATGTCCTGGCTGGCCACACCGATGAGCCACATGACCGGGGCGAAGAGATAGCCCAGGATGAATTCCAGCGACAGCCCCGTGAAGCGCCCATGGGAAACAGTGGCCACCCATGCATTGA
>CAZQFG010000145.1:0-5076 GCA_964592515.1 uncultured Chryseobacterium sp.
ATGGATGAACTGGTACTCCACCCCGGTGCGCCATTGGGCCAACGCATCGGGCGTTAGCCGGGCCTTCAATCCATGTGCCCCGAAAGCGCCGAAGGCAACAGCGATGAGCATAAGGCCCGAGGCCACGGCGATCCACTTGCGTTCCATGGTGCAAAGGTGCGGAAAGGCGAAGCCCCCGGCATAGGCCGGGGGCTTCGTTGTCTGACCGTTCAGGCGCTTACTTCGTGCCCAACTTCTCCATTTCCTTCTCGAAGGTCTCCTTGAACTTCTCGTAGTCGTAGTCGATGCGGAGACGCTCGTCCGTGCTGAGGCGCTCGTTATAGGCGGCCAGCAGTTCCTGGGCGCTGAGCTCGATGGCCACGTAGCACTTGTAGTTACCCGAGCTGTTCACCTTCATCATCTTCTCGCAGATGGTCTTGGTGCCGGTCAGTTTCTGGTCCACCACTTCGCGGGCCAGGGCCTCGTAACGCTCGCCCACTTCCTCGCGGTTGTTCATCTCGCGGCTGTTCACGTAGTTGTCGATCACGGCCTTCACCTGCGTGTTGATCGAAGCGGCGAGGTCGGCGCGGGCGTTGCTCATGGCCTTCTTCTTGGCCGTGGCCTGGTCCATGCTCTCACCCAGTGCATTGGCGCGGAACACCTTGTTGTCGGTGAAGTACTCAGGACCGGAGCAAAGCACCTTTACTTCCGTCTCACCATCAGGGGGTGCAGCGGCAGCGGCGGCTTTTTTCTTGCTCTTGCAGGCGGTCATGGCACCGGACAGCATCAGCGCGGTCATCAGCACCGTGATGGTACGGGAGGTGTTCAGGGTTTTCATGGGTTTGTGGACGTTGATGTTGTCTCTGGTTCTGTGCTTTCCAATTGCGTGCCAAACTACGCAAAGCCCCGTCAATGCTATTGAAGGGCGTTCATTACTGCGGGCACAAGGTCCTTGCGGACCTCTTGAACCGCCTTTTTGTAGGCATCCATGCCGGCCTTGTCGTAGGCCAACTGCACGCCTTTGATGGCCTGTTTGCCGCCCTCGTGCACCACATCACCGCTCTTGCGATCACGGAAGCTGAAGGTCACATCGAGGAAGGCCGTGAAGAATCCGTTGGACTCTCCCCCCTGCCGTGTGCTGGAGGTCAGGGTCAACAGCATATCGCTATCGCTCTCCCTGTCCACGAAGCGGAACCCGTTCCTGGTCATTTCCTCCCGAATGGCGGTCGCCACACCGGCGTCGCCCACGGGCTGCCCCAGGTTGGTCTCATTGGACCGCATGAACACCTTGGGCATCTGTAGCGCAATGGCCGCACGCTTCTCCGGTACGGTAAGGCTGGAGAGAAGGGCCTTCACCAACGCCGGCTCCAGTTCCTTGCTGGCCAGGCCAACCACATCCAGCCGCACCACAACCTCCTGACCATTTGCGCGGGGATCGATGCGCTGCACGGTGGTGCGCAAACGCCCTTCGGCATCGGTGCTCTTCATTTCGGTGACCTTGCCCGTGCTTCCGGGGTACTCGATCACCAAGGGCAATTGCACCAGGTCGCGCAGGCCATTGCCATTACGGTATTGGGCGCTCACCAGCAGTTCACGCCGGAAATGGTTGCCATAGTTCAGTTCACAGCGTTCGGGAAGAATGGCCAATTGAACACCGCTGGACAGCTTCTGCAGGTCGTTGTACAGTTCGTTCACCAGCGGAACCTGACGTCCCTCCAGATCGACCACATCGTTCTCGCCCCAGTACTCCTTCATGGCGATGAGCGCGCGCAGGTCGTTATCGAACGCACTGCGCAGATCGCCAGAGGCAAGGGCTTCTTTGGATCGACCATGCAGGTCCAAGGCACTTGCAATGGAGCGAGCCTTGCGCTCGGCCTTGATGCGGGCATGTTCGGACTTCGAGAGGCGATAGTAAGTGTAGTACTCCGTACCGTTCTCCCAGGTGCCCACCAGCTCAAAGCCCTCGATCTGTTCGCGGGTGCTGGTACGGATGGTGCTGCTGAAGGTCTCGTCGAAACTGGTGCGTCGGTCCAAGGTCTGCAGCAGGCTATTGCCTTCAACCACCACACTGATCTCGCTGGCCAGATCATTGAGCGCGTTCTTCTTGGCCGTCTCCTGGAAATCGGACCGGGCCTTGCTGGCCAGCCCGATGCCGATGTAGTAGCCACTGCTCACCGGACGGCTCCGCACCCACTCGGGCTTGGAAAGTTCTGGATCGGGCGCAGGCGGGTTGACCACTTGCTGATGGCCCTTGCACGCCGCCAACGTGATCATCGAAACGAACAGTAGATAGCGGATCATGGCAGCTTGGCGCTTAGCTCCTGTTGGATCACCGTGGCCACCGAGGCGGAGGCACCGCGCAGCACATCGTTGCTTAATGTGGCCAGTGATTTCATCTCTCGCGGAGCGGACAACAGTGAACGCAGATCACGACGGGCCTTGTCCGTGGGGTCCACCACGCCGTTGCGGTTGGGGAACAGGTTGTCCCGGTTGCCATCGTAGGTGGCGTAGTACACATGGTCCTCAGCCTGGCGTTCCACCACCTTGCTCACCAACACCTCTCCGGTCTCCAGCGACACCAAGCGGTAGCTGAAGGTGATGAACACCTTGTTCTCCTGGTAGTATTCGCTGTAGCGCACCGGCTTGTAGTTGGTCACGAAATACTTCTCGCCGGTCTCCTTATTGACCTGCTGAACTCGATAGGACTCGAAGCCATCCTTTGTGCTGCGACGCAACTGCCCCGCCTCTTCGCGGTGGTCGGTCACCTGGCCGATCAGCACGGCCTGGGCCCCCATGAGGTTGCCCACGCGCACCGCGGTCTGCTCGTCCACAACGCCGCTCAGGCTCAGGCGCTGTTCTTCGAGGATGCGCTCCAGGTTCTCGCGGTCCACCACCTTCAGGAAAGGGTCATTGGTCTCGGTAAGGGAGGTCATGGCATAGGCCTGCACCTTGGCGGCCACTTCCTTACGACCAGCAGCGGCCGTGAAGGGGAGCACGGCAATGGTATACTGACCCTTTGTCAGCGCCTCGCTGCGGAGCGTGGAAGCATCCTTGTAGGCGGCATCCTTCTGCACAACACGGTCCAGTTCATCGTACGCTTTACGGTAACGACCGGCCTCAAGGTCCGTCTTGCCTGCACGGTAGAGGGGCTCCAGATACGCTATGCTCTGCAGGCTGCTGGCATCCTTGTAGTTGGGTTCCAGCTTCGCGATCTTGGCAAAGGTGATCTCTGCGGCCTTGAAGTCCTGACGCTCCAATTGCCCTTGTCCTTCGGTGTAGAGTTCCACCAAGTACTCGCCCTTTACACGCTCGAAATCAGAACGATAATGATCGGGCACCTCCAGCTGTACACCGAGTCGTTGTACGCGCTCCTGGTAGTTCTTGGCATCTTGGTAGGCGGCCACGGCCTCTCCTTTGGAAGAGCCCATGCTCACCGCACGGAAGAAGGCGCTGAGCTTATCGTCCAGGAACCGTTGACCGGTCTTCTTCAGGCCGATCTTGGCCTCAACGTTCTTGGGGTTGCGTTGAACGGCCTGCAGGTACATGTCGGCCGCTTCGGCATACAGGCCCGCCTGATCCAGCTTCTCCCCTTTCTTGGAGAACGACTTGGAGCCGCTGCACGCCACTAGGAGCAGACACGCTGCGCTGGCGATGATGATGTGTGCGGTGGGCCTCATGACGAATGCGGTTCGTTGCGTGGTTGGTCGATCAGCGCGACCGGATGTACTCGTTCAGTTCCTCCGTGCTGGATTCGTACGTGAAGGAATCGCTCACTTTGAAGTAGTTGCTCAGGTCATAGGTGTGCTCGTAGGCGAACTTCGCGAACTCCAGTTTGGTGTCCTCATAGCTGAACAAGGCCAAGATGCCTTTCACTTGGTCCACTGTCAGGCAACGGTCACCGGCGATCTGCAGGGCCAGGGTCTTCTTGGTATCCTCGAAGCTTTTGGCCTCAATGCTCTTCTTGGCGTCCGCGAACTCGCTGGGGTTCATGGGCCAGGGGCAGCCGATCTTGCCCGAGTAGCCTGGCATGCTGTAGGCATCAGGTTCCTTCACTGGGACGGGTGCGGGTGCGGGACGACCACCAACATCGGCCGGTTTGACAGTCGCGGTGGCGGCCGTTCCGCCCGTGGTGGTCGTTGTGGTCGTCGTCCGGGTCGTGGTCGTGCGGGTCGTCCCGGAAGTACCGTTCGTTGTCATGGTCGGGTCGGTAACGCTCACGTTCATGTTGATGCCCACACCGTTCACACCCATGTTGATGTTCACGTTCTCACCAGTGCCGGTGCCCATGTCCTCCTCTTCCTCAACAACAACCGTGGTCACCTGCTGAACACCGCCAACGGCTACCGTTTGCTGCACGCCCTGGGTATTGGTGGTGGTCGTCGTGGTGGCACCCGTGGTCATTACCGGCTGGTCCTCTTCGAAGGTGGTCGGTTTCGGCTTCTCGGGCTCTGACTTTGCGGCCGTACCCAAGGCGGCTTCACCCGTGGAACGTAGAACGCGTTCGCCTTTCTTGTTCGTGGTGATCATCACCGTGTACTCCATGCCCAAGGGGAAATAGCCTGGCTTTTTCAACTGGGGAATGGAGGCGTCCTCGAAACGAACGATCACCACGGGCGACTCGTTGCGGATCCCAGTGGCCACCACGCGTGTGGCCGGGGTGCTGTTCTTCACATCCCCATCGATCAGCAGGGTGAACTTGGTCCCATCGTCCGTGAAGAACACGAGATCGGCGGTCTGTGCTTGAAGGCCTGTAACGGCAAGGGCCAGCATGGCGGCGAAGGAGGAGAGTCGAAGCATGGCTCGTTTTTAAGGTTTGCGAAGTTAGACGATGGCAGACGGCAGGCAAGTGCTGTGCCAAAGCACGGCAGCCCCAGTAAACACGCAGTTCCACGCCAAACGGCATCAGGAAGCCCCCCTGTTCTTCGCCCATGGCTTCGCATCTTCGCAGCGCCTTCCGCGCGCCATTGCCCGGAACGGCGCATCCCATGCGCAACATCCTCATACTTGGTGCAGGCCGATCGGCATCATCGCTCATCCACTACCTGATCACCCATGCCGACCAACAGGAATGGCGGATCACCGTGGCCGACAAGGACG
>CAZQFG010000145.1:5176-7308 GCA_964592515.1 uncultured Chryseobacterium sp.
CTGGTGGCGCCAGAGAGCGACGACAATCCGTGGGGCTACAAGTTCAGTTGGAACCCACGCAACGTGATCCTGGCCGGGCAGGGAGGCTCGGCGAAGTACATCCGTGATGGGGTGACCAAGTACATCCCCTACCACAAGCTCTTCCAGCAGACCGTTCGCATCGAAGTGCCCGAACTGGGTGGGTTCGACGGCTACGCCAACCGCGATTCGCTGAAGTACCGCAAGGCATACGGGATCGAAGAGATCCCCACGCTGGTGCGCGGCACGCTGCGGAAAGCCGGGTATTGCGCCGCTTGGGATGCCTTTGTGCAATTGGGCTGCACCGACGATGGTTTCGCCATGGAACTGGGCGCGAACGCCACCTGGCGCGATTACCTGGAGGCCTTCCTCCCCTACTCCGCAACGCTCGATACCCGGACCAACCTGGCCAACTACCTGGGTCTGCCGAACGAGGGCGAAGTGATGCAGAAGCTGGATTGGCTGGACCTCTTCGGGAACGATCCCATCGGCGTGCAAGGGCTTTCACCGGCCGCAACGCTGCAAAGCCTGCTGGAGCGAAAGTGGAAACTGGGCCCCGACGACAAGGACCTGGTGGTGATGTGGCACCGGTTCCGCTACACTGTGGAAGGCCAACATCAGGAGATACATGCTTCGCTGGGCGTGGTGGGCCAGGACCAGGTGCATACCGCCATGGCACGCACTGTGGGCCTGCCGATCGCCATGGCCTGCAAGCTGGTGCTTAATGGCAAGCTCGAAGACCGTGGTGTGCTGCTACCACTGAAGCCCGTGATCTACGACCCCATTCTCAACGAACTGGAGCGCTTCGGCGTGGTGTTCCGCGAGGAGGAAGTGGAATAAGGGGATAGCTCAGAAGTTCAGCATCAGGTCGCTGATCAGCGCACGGTACTGCGGCGTATAGTCGAAGGGACCTGTGGCCTCAATGGTCAGTTCCTCCTCTTGAACGGGCCTGCCGCTCCTGTCCAATTCCAACAACACCCGTTTCGCGGGGCGATGCGCCACGTATCGCACCACGCAACGCCGAGCAGGCTGCAGGCCGATCCGCCCGGCCTCATGCAGGAACTCCTTCTCCCTGTTCAGCGGAATGATGACCGCGAAACGGCCAAGGGCAGATAGCAGCCTGTCCACCGCATCGATCAGTTCGGCGAACAACAGTTCATCGCTGTGCTTGGCCAGCCCGATGCGCGCATCCGGCGAAGCTGAATAGCCCGCGTAGTAAGGTGGGTTGCAAATGATGAGATCGAACGGCTCACTGGTACGCATACGCCTGACGTCCATCCGGTGCACGCGCACACGATCGGCCCACGGACTGTCCTGGACATTCTCTGCGGCCTGCTTTGCAGAATCATCATCGATCTCCACAGCATCAACAGAGGCCGAGGGGTTCCGCTGTGCTGCGATCAAGGCCAGCAACCCCGTTCCGGTGCCGATATCGAGGATACGTTTCGCCCCGTGATGGTCCACCCAGGCACCAAAGAGCACCCCGTCGGTACCCACCTTCAGGGCGCAGCGATCCTGCAGGATGGTGAACTGTTTGAAGCGGAATGATGGTTTCGGCATACGGTCACTGGCCGCGGTACAGGTCGATCAAGCCCGGTGGCGTGCGCACCAGCAGTGACCGGGTCTCGGGATCGATGCCCAGGATCATCTCCTCGGCCAAGGGCACCATCACCTCCTGTTCGCCATGCAGCATCACCAGCACCGGGTTCTTGGCAGTGCCTTCAATGCCGATCACCTCGCCCAGGTCGCCGTGCTCCTCATCACGCACGATCATGCCGATGAACTCCTCCGGGTCCCAGCTCTCATCACTTCCATCGGCCAGCAGTCCGGGCGGTGCATACAGGTCGCGACCCACCAGGATGGATGCGCTCTGCGGGTCTGAGAAGTCCTCGAACTTCACCAGCACATCGCGCCCTTTGTCGTGCAACTGGCTGAAGAAAAAGGGCACTTTCTGGCCCTCTATATCCACGAACAGGCATCCGGCATGGACCAGATCATCGAGGTCACAATCCTCCAAGTGCACGGTCAGGTCGCCCTTGTGCCCCCAAGGCTTGCCGAGCTTGCCGATCCGATGAAGGCTTTCCAGGTCCATGGTCGCAAGTTAGTGTGATGAC
>CAZQFG010000146.1:0-7260 GCA_964592515.1 uncultured Chryseobacterium sp.
TCGTGTTCGCCGGCGACCATGTGAGCTTCGGCACGCTGCCCGGCATGGCCGAGCGCACCATCACCGTGAACGGCCTCAGCAAAGCATTCGCCCTTACTGGCTGGCGCGTGGGCTACATCGGCGCACCGCTGTGGATCGCACAGGCCGCGACCAAGGTGCAAGGCCAGTTCACCAGCGGTACCAACAGCATTGCCCAGCGTGTATGCAAAGCCTGCGTGGAGGCCGACCCCGCGCTGCTCGCTCCCATGCGTGCCGACTTCCTGCGCCGCCGCGACCTGGTGCTGCGCGAAGTGGCCAAGATCCCCGGCTGGCGCTGCAACGTGCCCCAGGGAGCCTTCTACCTGATGCCCGATGTGCGCAGCTCCATCGATGGCAAGACCATCAAAGGCTCGGTGGACCTGAGCCTGCACCTGCTTGATGCCGTGGGCGTGGCCCTGGTGGAAGGTGCCTCCTTTGGCGCCGAGGGCACCCTGCGGATCAGCTACGCCACCAGCGACGACAAGCTCGTGGAGGCCATGCAACGTGTGGCCCGTGGCATTGAACAACTGCACCGGTGAACCAGCCGCTCGCCATCGACACCTTTCTGGCCAGGGCACGGGAGACCACCGTGCTTGTGGTGGGTGATGTGATGGTGGACGCCTACCTCTGGGGCCGCGTGGACCGCATCAGTCCCGAGGCTCCTGTGCCTGTTGTACAAGTCACCGAGCGCAGCGCCCGTCTGGGTGGCGCCGCCAACGTGGCCATCAACGCGCATGTGCTTGGCGCACGTCCCGTGGTGGTCACCGTCATCGGCCAGGATGCCAATGCCGATCTCATGGAACGCCTTTTCCGGGACCAGGGCCTGTCCACCGCCGGTCTACTGCGTTCCCCCCAGCGCCGGACCACCGTGAAGACACGCATCATCAGCGGTCACCAGCATGTGGTGCGCGTGGACGAGGAACAGGAGGACGACCTGGCCAACAGCGACGAAGAGGCCCTGCTGGACCGCATTGCCCGCGTGCTGCGCGACGACCGGCCCGGTGTGGTGGTGCTGGAGGACTACAACAAGGGGGTGCTCACGGAGCGCGTGATCCAAGGCACCATCGCGCTCGCCAAGGAATACGGCGTGCCTGTGGCCGTGGACCCCAAGAAAAAGAACTTCCTCGCCTACCAAGGTGTTGAGCTGTTCAAGCCCAACCTGAAGGAATTACGCGAAGGACTGAAAATGGAGGTGGACCCCGCCAACCCGGACAGCGTGCGCAATGCCGTGACCCGCCTGGAGCAGGCCTTGGGCAACGCCACCTCCATGGTGACGCTGAGCGAGCACGGTGCGTACATCCACAGTGTGAACGAGGAACACCGCGTGGCAGCGCACACCCGCAAGATCGTGGACGTGAGCGGCGCTGGGGATACGGTGATCACCGTGGCCGCACTGGCATTGGCTCAACAACTACCACCGCGCACCATCGTTGAAATGGCCAACCTGGCGGGCGGGCTGGTGTGCGAGGAAGTGGGCGTGGTGCCCATCGACACGGCCCGTTTCCGCGCCGAATGTGAACGACTGGAACTACCGGCATGACCGTAACACCCTATTCGCCGGAAGGCAGCAAACGCGAGCAGGTCGAGCAGATGTTCGACAACATCTCGCCCAAATACGACCTGCTGAACCGCCTTTTCTCGCTGGGCATCGACCAGGGCTGGCGCCGCAAGGTGGTGCGCCTGTTGGGCCGCGAACCCGTGGAACACCTCCTCGACGTGGCCACTGGCACGGCCGACCTCGCCATCCTCGGCGCCACCAAGGCCAAACGTGTTACCGGTGTGGACATCAGTGAGGGCATGCTGGGCCATGGCCGCACCAAAGTGGCCAAGCGCGGCCTTGAACAGCGCATCGTGCTGCAACGCGCCGACAGCGAATCGCTGCCCTTCCCCGACAACACCTTCGATGCCGTTACCGTGGCCTTCGGTGTGCGCAATTTCGAACATCTGGAACAGGGCATGCGCGAAATGCAGCGCGTGCTGAAGCCCAATGGACGCCTGTTCGTGCTGGAGTTCAGCAAGCCCATGAAGGCCCCCATGAAGCAGCTGTTCCGCTTCTACTTCCACCGCGTGATGCCCGCCGTGGGCCGCACCGTGAGCAAGGACAGCGCAGCCTACACCTACCTGCCCAAGAGCGTGGACGCCTTCCCCGAGGGACAGGCCTTCCTGGACATTCTGGCCAAAGCGGGCCTACGCGAAGGCAAGGCCGAACCGCTCACCGGAGGCATTGCCACGTTGTATACCGGGCGCAAGTGAACGGGGCAGGTAAGCGCGGTCAGGCCGCCTCTTCCACACCGCACACGGATCGATCGCTACTTTCGTTGCCCCATTGATGCGATCCTCCCCACTGATACGTCCGCTGTTCCTGGCACTGGTGCTGGCACTGCCCCTGGGCATGAGCCTGCAGGCCCAGAAGAGCATCAAGATGGAAAACCTGCCGAACTTCGATATGCGGCGGTTCCACTTCGGCTTCCTGCTCAGCTTCAATAGCAGCGATCTGGTGGTGGTGCAGGACCCCGCCTCGCCCTGGCGCGATTCCCTGTTGGTACTGAACCACCTGCGCCAGCCGGGCTTCAACCTCGGCATCATCTCATCGCTGAACATGACCGACAACCTGAGCCTGCGCTTCCTGCCCTCGCTCTCGTTCCAGGAACGCCAGTTGCAATACACCTTCAAAGAGGCCGATGGCACCCGTAAGATCTTCACGAAACCCGTGGAGAGCACCTACCTGGAATTCCCCCTGCTGCTGAAGTTCCGCAGTAACCGCATCAACAACTTCGCAGTGTATGTGATCGGTGGTGGCAAGTTCGGCATTGACATGGCCAGCCGGAAGGACGTGAACCAAGCGTTGGACGATGAGATCGTGATCAAGCTGGAGAAGTACGACTACGCCGCCGAAGTGGGCGGAGGCTTCGACTTCTTCCTGCAGTACTTCAAGTTCGGCATTGAACTGAAGACCGCCATCGGCATCCCCAACGTGCTGATCAACGACGACACACGCTTCAGCCGTCCGCTGGAAAGCCTGCGCACGCGTGCTTTCTTCTTCACCCTGACCTTCGAGGGCTGAGCCATGGAGCGGGTGGTGGACATCGCCCTGCCCCCGCGCGAGGCTGTCGAACCCGTGCTGGTGCGCGAAGCGGCGCTGGAAGCTGCCACCTGGCCCAAGGGTACCGAAGGCCATGCACAGGTGCTGAAGCGTTCCATTGATGCACGCAGCAAGCAACCGCTCGTGCGCCTACGGGTGAGGGTGAGCGACCGCCACACGAACGACGCGATCAACGCTCCGGAACTGCCGGATGTCTCGAACGCACGACCGGTGATCATTATAGGCTGTGGGCCGGCAGGGCTCTTTGCCGCGCTGCGCTGCATCGGCCATGGGCTGCGGCCCATCCTGTTGGAACGAGGCAAGGACGTGCGCTCGCGGCGTCGCGATCTGGCCGCCATCAACCGCATGCACCTGGTGGACCCCGACAGTAACTACTGCTTCGGCGAGGGCGGTGCGGGCACGTACAGTGATGGCAAGCTGTACACCCGCAGCCACAAGCGTGGCGATGTGGAAGGTGTGTTGCGAACCCTGGTGGCCTATGGCGCCAGTGCGGACATCCTTGTGGACGCGCACCCGCACATCGGCACTAACAAACTACCGGGCATCATCACCGCCATGCGCGAAGCCATCCTGCGCGCCGGTGGCGAAGTGCATTTCGGCGAACGCGTGACCGACCTGTTGGTGGAACAAAGCCACATACAGGGCGTACGCACGGTCCATGGTGGTGAACACCGCGCCGCGGCCGTTGTGCTGGCCACAGGGCATTCTGCGCGCGACATCTTCCAGTTGCTGCTGGCCAAGGGCATTCGAATCGAGCGAAAGGACTTCGCCTTGGGCGTGCGCGTGGAACACCCACAGGCCATCATCGACCGCGCACAATACCATTGCAACGTGCGCGACCCCTACCTGCCGCCGGCCAGCTACAGCCTGGTGCAGCAAGTGGAAGGCCTGGGCGTGTATTCCTTCTGCATGTGTCCGGGCGGTATTATCGCGCCTTGCGCCACGGCACCCGGCGAAGTGGTGACCAACGGCTGGAGCCCCAGCAAACGCAACAATCCTTTCGCCAATTCGGGCATTGTGGTGGAGGCACGGGGCACCTTCGATATGCACGACCCACTGGCCGGCATGCACTACCAACAGCAGGTGGAACAAGCGGCCTGGGTGGCGGGAGGACGCACCCAGACCGCACCAGCACAGCGCTTGGAGGATTTCATCCAAGGCCGCCTTTCCAGCGACCTGCCCGAGTGCAGCTATCCGCCCGGGATCCTTTCGCACCGTGTGGACCAACTGCTACCTCGCGAGATCGGCCAGCGACTGCGCGAAGGGTTCAAGGCCTTTGGGCAGAAGATGCGCGGCTACCGCACCAACGAGGCCGTGGTGGTGGCCGTGGAATCACGCACCAGTTCGCCCGTGCGCATCCCGCGCGATCCGGTGACCTTGGAGCATGTGGACGTACACGGCCTGTACCCGTGCGGCGAAGGCGGGGGGCATGCTGGCGGTATCGTCAGTGCGGCGATGGACGGCCAGCGCGTGGCCGATGCGGTGGCCTTGCGCTACGGTGTGGTCCGCTGACGCGTGAACTCCATGCACAGCGCCGACGCGGCCATGGCCACGTTCAGCGATTCGGCAGCACCCACGCGAGGCACCGAGAGCGTTTCGCCGCGCAGGGCACGCACTGCGGTGGACACACCATGCGACTCGCTGCCCAGCACCAGGATGGCCGGTCTACGCAATTGCAGATCGAAGGCGCTCTTCCCTTCCATGCTGGCGATGTAGAGCGTGGCACCGGCAGCACGTTCACGCTCCAGCACCGTGGCCAGGTCCACATAATGAACGGCCACCCGGAACACGGCACCCATGCTGGCCTGCACGCATTTGGGGTTGAACACCTCCACGCTGCCACGATCGCAGAGCACACGTCCGATGCCGAACCAATCGGCGATGCGGAGCACGGTGCCCAGGTTGCCGGGGTCTGCCACGCCATCGAGGGCGAGCACCAGTTCATCGGTGCCCAGGGGAGCAAATACCCTAAACGCAGGACGTTCCACCACGGCCACTACACTGTTGCCGTTCTCCAGCGTGCCTAAGCGGTCCAGTTCGTGCGCGGGCAGCACCTCGGCATCATTTAGACGGAGCTGAGCGGCCATTTCGGCGGTGGCATGGAGCGAACGAACGGGCCACCCACTGGCGAGCAGTTCGCCCACGAGCTTGGGGCCCTGGACCAGGAAGAGGCCCTCGGCATCACGCACCTTTTTCTGGTGCAACGAACGGACGAACTTCAGATCGGCCTTGGTGCTCAAGGGGCGGATATCTTTGGCGCTGCCCCTTCAGCGGCAGCTGGAACGGAGCGCAAAATAGGCAGACCAGCCCTCCGTGCGGACCTTCAACATCCATATCGCCGCCGCGTTGTCGGGAATGCTGCTCCTGGCCGGCTGCGACCCCACCAAACGTGTTCCGGCCGGCAGCCACCTGCTGAACGGCAACCGGGTGGTGTTGCACGACAAGAGCGTGGACCCGGTGGAACTGGAGGCCATCATCAAACAAAAGCCCAACAAACGCATTGTTGGCATGCGCTTCCACCTGGCCATGTACGGACTGCCGGACCCGGAACGCATGGCAAGTAAAAAGGCCCGTAAGGACCAGCGCACCGACGAACTGAACGAGGAACGCGCCGAGCGTGGGAAACCCGCCAAGCCCTACAAACGCACCACGGGTGAATGGTTGCGGAACGATGTGGGCGAACCACCCGTGCTTCTGAACCCCGAGCTGACCGAACGATCCGTGGACCAGATGCGCCTTTACCTGAGCAAGGAGGGCTGGTTCAACGCCATTGTGACGGACACCGTGCGCGACCGACCACGGCGGCGCATTCGCCTTTGGGGCGAGTGGGGAAAGCCATACGACACGCCGAAACGCGATGTGGAATTCCACGTGAATGCAGGAAGACCATATCACCTGCGCAACATCTCCTATTCGGTTGACGACCCGCAGATCAACGAATATGTTCGGGCCACTTGGGAGAACAGCCTCCTGCGCACGGGAGCCCGCTTCGATGCCGATGTACTGGACCAGGAACGATCGCGCATTGCCGACCACCTGCGCAACATCGGCTACCTCTACTTCACCCGCGAACTGGTGAACTACAAGGCCGACACCACGGTGGGCGACCATCAGGTGGACATCACGCTCCGTCTGGAACGGGCGAACTATCCGCGCAACGAACGGGGACTTGAAGGCACCTCGCAAGGCACGCTGTACACCATCAACAGCGTTTCTGTGACCATGGCCCGTCCGGTGCGTGGGCAGACCATGGTGTTGGACACAACGGAACAGGCCGGCTACCTGATCTTGAGGGACCAGTTCGGTCGCTTCAAGACGAACGCACTGCTGAACGATGTGTTCCTGAAGCCCAACGAGCGCTTCAGCCAGAACAACGCGGACCGGACCTACCGACGCCTGACCGCCCTGCAGGTGTTCGACCGGGTTGACATCTCCTACGACACCACTAATGCCGGCGGGAAAGGCCGTGCCAATGCGCTCATCGACCTGGTGCCCGGAAGGTCGCAGAGCATGTCGTTGGAAGGTGCAGGCACCAACCGGGGCGGCGCACTGGGCACATCGGTAAGCCTTTCATACAAACACCGGAACCTGTTCCGCACCATGGTGTCGTTGCAAGCGCAGTTCACCCTTGGTCTTGAAGCGCAACAAAGCCTCACGAGCGCCTCGCAACCCGTGGAGGATGCCACCACCGGAAGCCTGACCAGTTCGGGCCTGTTCAATACGGTGGACATCGGCCCCGAACTGACCTTGAGATTCCCCTACTTCCTGTTGCCGGTGAAGCGTGAGCGGTTCTCGGGACAGGCCGCACCGCGCACCTTACTCAGCGCGATCTACAACTATCAACGAAGGCCCGACTACAGCCGCAACCTGGCCAAGCTCTCCTTCGGTTATGAATGGCTGGAGAGCCGTACGCGCACTGTAAGCCTGTTCCCCGCCGAGGTGAACGTGATCCGCATACCGCTGCTCAGCCCCGATTTCCAGCGCTACCTGCAGGAAGCCAACGACCCCGTGCTGACCGATAGCTACACAGACCACTTGATCGCCGGTCTGCGCGGGCAGTTGCCGCCCAACACCCGGCAGCAGGCCCCGGCCGCCAAACGTACCTCCTACTTCAGCCGCTTGTCGGTGGAATGGGCCGG
>CAZQFG010000147.1:0-7230 GCA_964592515.1 uncultured Chryseobacterium sp.
GGCCAAGTACATCGGCGTGCCGAAGAACGGTCCGTTCAAGAGCGACGCCTACCGCTACTAAGCGTCACGTTAATTCAGCAGAAAGCCCCGGCTCCATTGGAGACCGGGGCTTTTCGTTTCCGGATGGTGATCGACGCGCGATGTCCTGGTATTTACTCGCCACTGACCACGCTCCAAGTAGAATTGGCTGGTCAACCCGCGCAACATTTTCAGCAGTGCTCGCCACTCACTTACCTGCTCACTCGCCATTCACTCACTCGCCACTCCTTCAATTGAAGATCCGCAGGGTGGTCCCGTTGAACGTGGTGTTGTAGCGCTGCAGGCTGGCAGCCGCAGGACCTTGTACCACGCCACCATCGGTGATCTGGAACCTGGAATGGCAGCAGGCCGTGTCCTCCGCGAAAAGTTGGCTTTCGTCCACGAACACACGGCACAGCTGTGCGGGATTGTACGGACAATGCCGGTCCATGGCCGCGAAGCTTTCCATGCTGGTGCGGTAGACGATCAGGCCCATGGAGCCTCCGGACAGGTACAACCAACCTCCGGGCACTTGCAGGTCCGCGTAGGAGGGGTTGTTGATGTTGATGCTGATGTCCACCGGGGTGAGGGGCACGCCGCCACGCTCTTCCTTCTTGCAGCCCACAAGGGTCGTCAGGACCAGGCCGAACAGGGCAGAGGACATGAATAAGGAACGCATGGTGGAGGAACGTTGGCACACAAAGTTAGGTATGTGGAACGTCGACGGTGTTGTATCCTTGCTGCCATGCGAACACGTTGGGGCCGCTTGCTGTTGGTGTTGGGTCTTCTAATGGCGGCGCCCTTGGCCACCCACGCCCAGGACGGCATCAGCCAGAAGAAGCAGGAGAAGATCCAGGCCAAGAAGGCCAAGGAGGACAAGAAGGCCAAGGAACGCAAGCAAAAGGACGATTGGAAACGGCATCTTTCCATACAGGACAAGCAGACGCGGAAACGGTTGAAGAAGAACACCAAGAGGGCCGACCGCAGCGGCAGTGGGCCACACCGCGATGGTTGGCTGAACGGCCTGTTCGGACGCAAGCGATAAGGTCTGACCTGTATACAACCGTGAACGGAAGGTGATGTGGAATGTGATGTTAACGGAACCGCTCCAATATCTTTCGGCCAAGCAACCCGCATCATGCACCGTTCGTCCACCCGTCCGTCATGCCGCTCCGGCGCACATGCCCCGGAAAGCTGCGCCAGCAGCGGCGAACAGAAAATTTTGCCGATCCGGGATCTTCCTATATTTACGCCCCCTCGTTGCGCAGTCAAGCAGAACGTAATACCTAACTGTTGATGGTGAGAAGGCTATTCTCCGCAGTTGCCCTTTGTCTCATTGGATCGGTGGCAAGCTTCGCCCAGTCGGGTGCAGGCAGCCTCCGGGGCAAGATCACCGATAAAAAGACCGGTGAACCACTTCCCTTCGTGAACGTGGTGGTCGAGAACCGCGGTACCCAGGTCTCTGGTGGTGCCACGGACTTCGACGGCAAGTACGACATCAAGCCCATTGACCCCGGCACGTACGACGTGGTGGTGAGCTATGTGGGTTACCAGCCGTACAAGCAGACCGGTGTGGTGGTGAACAGTAACAAGATCACCTTCCTTGACATTCAACTGAACCCCGGTATCGAGCTGAAGGAGTTCGAGGTGGTGCAGTACACGGTGCCCCTCATTAATAAGGATGGAGGTGCATCGGGTGGAACGGTGACCCGTGAGGACATCTCGCGGATGCCCCAGCGTTCGGCCGCTTCGCTCGCCACCACGGTGGCCGGTGCCAGTGATGCCGGTACCGGAGGCGGTATCAGTATCCGCGGTGCACGCTCCGAAGCAACGTACTACTACATCGATGGTGTGAAGGTGCCCGCTGGTGCCGGTACCAACCTGCCCAAGAGCTCCATCGAGGAAGTGCAGGTGATCACTGGTGGTGTTCCGGCCAACTACGGTGACGTGACCGGTGGTCTGATCAACATCACCACCCGTGGTCCCAGCCGCCAGTTCTTCGGCGGCGCGGAATACCTGACCTCCGGCTACAAGGTGGGTGATGACATCACGGATGTTTATGGACTGGACAAGTTCGCGTTCAACCAGATCGAGGCCAGCCTGTCCGGTCCGCTGTTGTTCAAGAAGGACAGCGTGGGTAATAAGGTGAAGCCACTGATCGGCTTCTTCTTGAGCGGACAGTATACCAATGTGGTGGATGGTTCGCCCTCTTACATAGGTGATGTGCGCGTGCGGCCTGAGGTACGTGACCGTTTCCTGCAGGAGCCGGCCCGCCTGTTGCCCAGCGGTACCAACGACTTTGTACTTGGCTACGCCAGCGATTTCCTCCGCGCGAGCGACACCGAAACGATCAAGACCCGCCAGAACGCAGGTCAAACGGCCTACACGGCTTCCGGCAAGATCGATATCACCACCACACCGACCATCAACTTCACCGTGGGTGGCTCGTTGGATTACAGCAACCGCCAGGATTACAACCGCAACAACGCGCTGTTGAACGCGGAGAACAACTACCGTATCAAGGAGACCTCGTGGCGTGCCTTCGCTCGATTCACCCAGCGCTTCATCAACCGTCCGGAGGAAGAGGAGAAGAAGGCCACGGTGAAGAACGCGTTCTACAGCCTGCAGTTCGACTACAGCCGCTACAACAACAACGTGCAGGATTTCGTGCATGGTGACCGCCTGTTCGACTATGGCTATGTTGGCAAGTTCACCACCTACCGTGCACCCCAGTTCGAACTGCGCGGGAACCGTTGGGCGCAGATCGGTGAGCGTGATACGCTGGTGACCTTCACCCCGGGTGAGCAGAACCCCGATCTGGCCTCGTTCAATGCGTTCTATTTCAATGCGTTCGATCCCTCGCCGTACCCCGTGCAATACTTGTTCGGTGCGCCCGAGGGTTCCGACCCCAGCTACATCGGCTTCTATGAGAACTTCCAGCAGACCACTTCGCGTGGTGTGCTCTGGAACGGTGTTCGTCCGCGTTCGGTGTACAATATGTGGAACAACATCGGCTTCATCGACAACCCCAATGGTGCCGAGTTCAGCAAGCGTCAGAACGACCAGATCCGCTTCACGGCCAGTGGTAGCGCCGACATCGCCGGCCACGCCCTCGCCATTGGTGTGGAATACGAGCAACTGACCCAGCGCCGCTACGATCTGGAGCCCATCGGCCTCTGGACCCGTGCCCGCTCCCTGGCCAACTTCCACATTCGTGAGTGGCAGGACACTGTGCCCACCAACATTGTACAGCTGCCCGGCAGCACCCTGCCGTTCTACTACTACAGCCGCAACGTGGGTAGCGACCAGCCCTTCTTCGATCGCAGTCTGCGCCTTGCTTTGGGCCTGAACCCTGATGGCACCGACTTCATTGATGTGGACGCTCTGGATCCGTCGGTGTACTCGCTTGACATGTTCTCTGCCGACGAATTGATCAACAGCGGTAATGGTACCCTGGTGACGTATGTAGGCTATGACCACTTGGGCAATAAGGTGACCGGCCGCCCGAGCTTCGATTCCTTCTTCAACGGGAAGGATGATAATGGCAACTTCAGCCGCTTGCAGGCTCCCTTCCAGCCGATCTACATGGCCGGCTACGTAATGGACAAGTTCGCCTTCGACGATATCATCTTCAACGTGGGTGTACGTGTAGACCGCTACGACGCGAACCAGGTGGTGTTGAAGGATAAGTACCTGTGGCAGGAGGCGTACACCGCTGGAAGCGCAGTGCCCAGCTCGGAGATCGCCTCCCAGCTGGCCAACCGTCCCTCGAACATCGGCGACGATTATGTGGTCTACGTGGACAGCTACGACCAGCCCAACGTGATCAAGGGCTATCGCGACGGCGATACCTGGTACAGTGCTTCGGGTGTTGAACTGGCCGATGGTAACTCCCTGCAGGAATCCGGTTCCATTCGTCCTTACCTGATCGGTGGTGACCAGCGCACCGATCTGCCCGGCTCGCCAATGCGCAAGAGCGCTTGGACCGACTACACCCCTGCGGTGAACGTGATGCCCCGTGTGGCCTTCTCGTTCCCCATCTCCGATGAGGCCGTGTTCTTTGCCCACTACGATGTGCTGACCCAGCGCCCCAATGCTGGCCAGAGCCGCCTGAACCTGGTGGATTACGCCTACATCGAGAACACGGGTGACATCCTGAACAACCCGGCCCTGAAGCCGACCAAGACGATCGACTACGAACTCGGTTTCCAGCAGGTGTTGAGCAAGTCCTCTTCGCTGAAGATCTCGGCCTTCTACCGCGAACTGCGTGACCAGATCCAGATCCGCAACGTGGTGAACGCTTGGCCCCGTGACTACCGCACCTACGACAACTTCGACTTCGGTACGGTGAAGGGTTTCACCACCACCTTCGACCTTCGTCGTACGGGTAATGTGTGGATGCGTGCCAGCTACACCCTGCAGTTCGCTGATGGTACCGGTTCCGGCCCGAACACGGGTATCAACCTCATCAACTCGGGTCAGCCCAACCTGCGAACCATTTCCCCCCTCGACTTCGACCAGCGTCACCGCATTCAGTTGACCCTTGATTATCGCTACGGCGGTGGTTCGGACTACAACGGTCCGGTGTTGTTCGGCAAGAACATCCTGGAACGCACGGGTATGAACATCGTGAGCATCCTGGGCAGCGGTACGCCTTACAGCCGCAGCAGCCAGGTGGTGAGCGAGGCCACCGGCGCCAGCAACTACCTGCTCGATGGTACCCTTAACGGTGCACGTCTTCCTTGGCAGTTCACCACCGACGTGCAGATCGACAAGGACATCCCCCTCACCTTCGGTGGCGAGGGCGACAAGGCCAAGTCGGCCAACCTGCGTGTGTACTTGTTGATCACCAACATCTTCAACACGGAGAACATCACGGGCGTCTACCGCTACACGGGCTCGCCAGTGAACGATGGTTACCTCGCGCAGCTGACGGATACGACGCAGATCGATCCGCAGGCCTTCCGCGACCTGTACAACATCAAGATCAATAACCCGAACAATTTCGGCGCACCCCGCACCATTCGTCTGGGCGTAAGCTTCGATTTCTGATGAACGCACAACTGTTGACCATGAAAGGCTATACGAGAGCACTCCTCACCAGAACCTTCGCTCTGAGCCTCGCCACCGGTCTGGGCTTGAATGCCATGGCCATGCCACCGTTGACCGGTTCGGGCATGTCCAGACAGCCCCAGGCGGCGGCCACACCCAAAGCGGCCGGCTGTTCACCGGCCACCCAGGTCACCCAGCTGGCCTTCAACAACGTTCGCTCGGTGTTGGAGAACGGGGGTAACTTCTGGCAGCGTCGTGGCGTGGGCCGCTCGGGCTACGAGGTGCCCAAGACCGATGATTTCAGCGGAGCCAATGCCATCTTCGCGGGTGCGCTTTGGATGGGCGGTACTTCCCCCGATGGCCAGTTGAAGATCGCTGCTGTGCTGTACCGCACGGACGGTAACGACTTCTGGCCCGGCCCCCTGACCAACGATGGTCTGGCCACTGTGGCTCCGGAAGTCTGTCAGGAGTATGATAAGTTCTACACCACCACGCGAGCCCAGGCAGAGGCACATGTGGCTTGGAAGAACTGCAACGGCGACCCTGCCTGTCTGGCGGAGACCTTCCCCGACGGTTATTCGGTACCTACCGCTTTCGTCAATTGGCCCGCGATGGGTAACGTGGAGGCCGGGCAGGACCTTTACCTGGCACCCTTCTTCGATTACGATGGTGATGGCAGCTATGACCCGTTCGCTGGCGATTACCCCGACTATGGTTTCGACCAGTCCGTGGAGGATTGCAAGAACAAGCTGCGTGAGGACCCCGTGCCCTTGTTCGGTGACTTCAATATCTACTGGATCTTCAACGACAAGGGTGATGCCCACACCGAGACACTGGGTCAGCCCATCGGTCTGGAAGTGCGTGCACAAGGTTTCGCGTTCAGTTCGAACGACGAGATCAACAACATGACCTTCTACAACTACACCGTGATCAACCAGGGCTCACAGACCCTGTTGAACACGTACTTCGGTCACTTCATTGATCCCGACCTGGGTTGCTCCAACGACGACTTCACCGGTTGCGATGTACAGCGCGGTCTGGGCTATTCCTACAACTGGGACGATCTGGATGAGGCCTGTCTCGGTGCGGTGGGTTACGGAGCGCAGCCTCCGGCCGTGGGTGTTGATTTCTTCGAAGGTCCTTTCAAGGATGCTGATTTGAACGACAACCCGGGTCCCGACCAAGGGCTGACCTGCCAGGAGTACCAAGCGCAAGGCGGTATTCCGTACGCCGGTATCGGTATCGGATATGGTGATGGGGTGTTGGACAACGAGCGCTTCGGCATGCGTGCGTTCATCTACTTCAACCGCGAATCCACGAACGCCAACACGACCGACCCGAGCAACGCCACGCAGTTCTACAACTACCTGCGCAGCGTGTGGAAGAACAACCTGCCCCAGACCTATGGCGGTATCGGTTACGATGAGGACCCCAACGCGACCCGTACGTTCTACATGTTCCCCGGTACCAGTGATCCCGTGGGATGGGGAACCAACTGCGTTCCGCAGGCACCGTGGTCGGAGACCGCGCCTACACCGGCACAGCCCGACCGTCGTTTCGTGCAGAGCGCAGGTCCCTTTACCCTTGAGCCAGGTTCTTACAACAACATTACCGTTGGTGTGGTGTGGGCACGTGCAAGCGTGGGTGGGGCTGCAGCAAGCCTCGGACCCCTGCGTGTGGCCGACGATAAGGCACAGGCCTTGTTCGACAACTGCTTCAAGATCCTCGATGGTCCTGACGCACCCGACGTGGCGATCCAGGAACTTGACCGCGAGCTTATCCTGTACCTGACCAATCCCCAAGGCAGCAACAACGAGAACGAGGAGTACGAGGAACTTCAGCCCCTGATCCCGGAGCTGGGTCCCAATGGCGAACAGTACGATCGTTTTTACCGCTTCCAAGGGTACAAGGTGTACCAAGTGAAGGATGCCAGCGTAAGCGTAGCTGACCTCGGCGATGTTTCGCTTGCCCGCCTCGTTTACCAAGGTGATGTGCAGGACGGCCTGGGTCAGCTGGTGAATTTCTACTTCGATGAGACCATTCAGCAGACCGTGCCCCGCGAAATGGTGAACGGCGCCGATGAGGGCGTCCGCCACGCCATCCGGATCACGGAGGACAAGTTCGCACAGGGTGATCCCAAGCTGGTGAACTTCAAGTCCT
>CAZQFG010000148.1:0-7211 GCA_964592515.1 uncultured Chryseobacterium sp.
GCAGAACGGTCGCCATATCCTTCCGTATGGTCTCGAACATTTCGCGCACTTGTCCTGAAACCCGCCACTCGATGGTATATGCCAGGTTATATGCCCTCACCTGTAGTTGGCAAAGCGGTATCACCAGGATGCACGCCGCTGCCCTTCCAGCAAAGCGGCCCATGGCAGGGCTCATCAGGGTTGTAACGAGCAGGAATGATGCAAGTGGTATGATCGGCACACCAGTTCGAGCATGTGGCAAAGGAGTGCCGAACACAAGATGTTCAAATCCTAATCCCGCCGTCCAGAAGACCAACACAAGCAACCCCGGCAACAACGGCCAAGCGACCTCCCGCTGTCTACGGACCATGACAATGACCAAGGAAATGAACGGGATCAACAACGAGATGGCCAGCACCCACTTGAACGTACTGACCGGATCCTCATAATCGGGCAGGTGGTAGAACATCTTGATGGCAACCGACCAGATCGCCCCTTCAATATCACTACTCCCGAAGTAGAGCGAGCCGCCGGCTTTCAGGTGCCATGTAAGAACGGCATTGATCATCAGGAACGGCGCCGCTGAAGCTATAAAGAGAACCAGCCTCATCCATTTACTGCGGAGGGTATCGCCTTTTATCATGAGCACGACGAAAAGCGTGGCCAAGACCGCCAACAGAAAATTCAAGAAGGTGAGGTTCGATAATGACGCTGATCCCGCAGCAAATACCGCCCATGCTCCAGTACTTGTTCTGAACGAGCTCGCATACTTCCTGAGCAGTACCAAGGACAGTAACATAAAGGCCATGCCCAAGCCATAACCACGGGCCAGGGAGAACATATCCAGCATGTACGGGTGCACAGTGAGCAATAGGAACAAACAAAGCGACACCGGCCATGGGCGCACATTTCTGACCAACAGGAATGCCACTGTCAGATAGAGGGACGCGGCCAATACGTTGGGCGCTCGTAGCATCCACTCGGCATTTCCCAGTAGTCCGTTGGCCAACCACATGAGCCACACGTTAAGCAGGTGGTGATTGGCCCCCATCGCATCAAAGCGATCGGGCCATAGAACACCGGGCCTCACATGGTGCAAATAGGTGTACGCCTCATCCCAACTGAATGATACATGTACCGCACGAGCCATCACATAGGCCAACACCGCGCACCAAACAAGAAGCAAGGGCAGATCTCGTGGTCCCAAACGATGCTCCGTGATGAACTCCCGTAGATGCTTCATGCTACAACCGATCTAAAATACGAACCCCGATCAGGACGCGTTCGCCTGCCTCGAAACGGAAACTGGTTGCACGACCAATGTCCTTAGGTATTCGCCCATCATGGTCGACAGCACCACGAAGGGGTCAGAATTGGACCCTTCCAAAGAACGCCTCCAGAAGGTTGCGGCCATACGGGATCCAATCCCATTGCTCCGTAACATAACAGCCTCCGTACTGGAGCATGGCCCGATAATTCACGAAGCAGATGATCACCAGCAGTGGCGCAAGGCCGTGGAAAACCGCAGGCCAGCGGCGATGGAGCGCATCGAACACGAACCATAGTGCCAACCCAAGGAAGGGCGTGTACTCCACCGCAGGGCGCATCCCATAACCACACCCGAAATGCCATGCATGCCACGATGCGAACGAATAAATAAGCAGCGCGAACAGGACCGTGAGCATGAGCGCCAAGCGCCAGCGTTGGGCGAACAGGAAAAGAAGGGCGGGCAACAGAAGAAAGAACGCAGGAGCATGAGGCAACAATCCGTTCATGGGCGAGAACAGCACCAGGTCGAACAAGGGTGTCGCAAGGTTGATGAAGGATTCATCGCCATAGGAGTAAACCAACCAGGAGCCATGGACGAAATGCCAATAGACCAGCTGAGGGATCGCGGCGATCAGGCCGATCAACGCTTGATCCGTGTATGTCCGCCATGACCTGAACAACCCGGGGTGTTCGAACCATAGTAATGCGTACAGGGCGAGCACGGCCAATCCATCGATGGGACGCACCACGATGATCATTGCACAGGCCACTTGGAAGAGCCGTAGCCGGATCTTCTTCATCGGTCGTCCTTGGTCTGCATGAATGCACCAAATGGCCAATGCAACCAGAAAGAACGAATAGGCGTGGGAATAACCCGCCGACCGGAATGCATAATAGAAGCTGTTCGTCCCGAACGCAATGCAAGCCAAGGTGACCAAAGCGACGCCTGTAGCGCTGGGCCGCCACCTCCGCATGGCCAACAGGAACAGCAGCAGTCCAGCGGTCCAATAGAACACGCCAGCTACTTCAATTGCACGATGATGAGTCCGGGTCCACCCATCCGTTGCCCCATACCCTTCCAAGGCCTCAGCTACCAGGTAAAAGGGCAGCTGCAACAGCGCGGTCCCGAAGGTGTATTTCGTGATGATGCGGTCCTTCTGCCGGTCCAGGTGGAATCCGTTCCCCCCTTTCCACAAAAGACTATCGCTTACGTTCGACGCCCGCATCGCGAGATGCAACGTGCCGGGCAGGTAGATATAGTAACCAGCGGCATCAGCACGCAGGTCGGACTTCCAATCCTCCAGCCCTATGCGGTCATTGAATTCCAATGAGGCCTTTGCGAAGAAGAGAAAGAACAACAAGGAAAAGAAGACAAGAGCAGCGGGGGTGTCAATGGCTTCCCTCGCCCTGTCAATAATAGCCCGCGACCGAGCTACCTGCATGACCCTGGATCTGATGACATGCGTACTACGATGTGATATGGGCACATGGGCGTGGGACGATCAATTGGAAACAACGTAGGTCCGTATCCTACAGTCCCCTTCCAGCTCGCGACCATTGATCATCCAAATGTAGAGCTTGGCCCAATCGGGCGAATTGACCCCAGGGAAATGCCGCACCATGTGCAGCGTATCACCATTCCAGTGCTGATGGATCCGATGCAGGTCGAGCGCTTCGTACATGATACTGCCTCCGTCCGCTCTCTTGGCATCACTTACAAGTTGAAATACAGGGTTATCCCCTTTGGTCGTAAGGTGAAGCGTAAGCTCTGCAATGATGGGCCTTCCGTCAACGCGTGATTTTGGGAACTCCCACAAACCCACGAACGACCCGTTACAATCCGCGAAGGTCAACAACGTATCCCCTATCAGATCAAGCTGCAAGGGGTCCCGGCGCTCCAGCAACTGGACCAGCGTGTCAGCACTCTTGTAGATCACTTCGTAACCCACAGGCCTTTTGGAATGCAGGGCGGAAAGGAGCACAAGGTCCGCTTGCGGCAAGGGATAGCCGACCGTAGTGGTAGGAGAAAGATCCGGATATGCCAGCGCGCGGGCATAAAGCCAGGGAATGTCGTACTGGTTCCAAACGCTCACCAACAACGGTCTCTTGGAGCGGGATTGTCGTTCATTGTACACATCGAACAACGCCTCCTCAAAGTGCTCCTCGGGCCAAAGGACGGTCGTTCTCAAATTGGATCCATACAGTGTTCGTGCCGGTAAGACCAGCAGAAGAAGTGCCGCATAACCTGCGAAGTAGGTTCTTGTTGACAACCGATCCAGCGCTAATGCGAATAGGAGCAACGAGAACAACACCAAGTGGGCCGCCGTCCTGTCGATCGGATACAGTACACCTTTGACCTCCCAGAGCAACGTCCGCCCTACAAGTTCCCCTAAAACACATAACGCAAGAATGCGAAGGGGCATCCATCGTTCATCACGTGCCCAACCCCTGCCGATGCCTGCAGCAGCGACGATCATGGCCAAAGCGGTGAACAACCCGATGGAGACCAGGACCACCCACGAGTCGTTTCCAAGCATAAGCCGTGAGATCGAAGCGAGCGTGCCCTTCATGAGCCCCTCTTCCGATCCGTAATAGAGCATGTTGCGCAGCTTGAGCTCCTCGCCGTACCAAATGGAGTACGCGAGTGGAGGTATGCCGCCAAATACAAGAATTGCTATGTGCCTCAGCTTGGTCCGAACAGGGGCCTTCATCAGTACCGTGAACAACACGAACAGGGCCAATCCCTGCATCCAGACCAACAGGATGTTCAATGAGGCAAGCCCGGCCAGGGAAAAAGCAAGAACCCCCCAGGTGAGATGTGGAAGAGACCGCACCATTGAATAACGAACCAGGTGGTACATCCCCATCAGACCAAAGGCCAGCGACGGTCCATAGCCCCGGAACAACGAGAAAAAGTCCAGCAAAAAAGGTGGGGTCAACAACACCACACCTATCACTGCTCGAACCACGGGATCTCTCGCCCAAGAAGCTGCCCGCCATACATAGAAAGCATACAGCAGATAACATAGCACACTACCTGCACGAACAGCTCCTGGCGACATGCCAAAACACAGATAGGCCAAGTGGCCGAAAGCAGAGCTTAGCAGGTGGTTGCCGGCATCCCAATGCGCATATCCTGGCTGGAACGCACCAGTGCGCGCATACTGAAAAAAAGAAACGGCTTCGTCATGCGTGAACGGCACGTATACCGCCCGCAGACACACATAGAGGAAGGTGAAGGCGCCCAGCGCAATGAAAAGTCCTCGTTGAGCTTTGCGTGATCCACCCATGGCACCCGATATCCTATGGTCCAAGCGATGTTCGTCAACGATCAGCAGACCTGCGATACATACACCGCCTGTTGCTCACACCACCATCTCAGGCACCTCCCCCTCCACCACCAGTCGCCCCTCTGTCTTGGCCTTGATCTCCTCTACGCTCACACCCGGAGCGCGCTCGAGCAGTTTGAAGCCATTGGGCGTAACATCGAACACACCGAGGTCGCTCACGATCTTCTTCACGCAGCCCACGCCGGTGAGCGGCAGGGTGCATTGTTTCAACAGCTTGCTCTCGCCGGCCTTGTTGGTGTGCATCATGCAGACAATGATGTTGTCCGCGCTGGCCACCAGGTCCATGGCGCCGCCCATGCCCTTCACCATTTTGCCGGGGATCTTCCAGTTGGCGATGTCGCCATTGTCGCTCACCTCCATGGCGCCGAGCACGGTGAGCTGCACATGCTGCCCGCGGATCATGGCGAAGCTGGTGGCACTGTCGAAGATGCTGCTTCCGGGCAGCAGGGTCACCGTCTGTTTTCCGGCGTTGATCAGGTCCGCATCCTCCTCACCCTCGTAGGGAAAGGGGCCCATGCCCAGGATGCCGTTCTCGCTCTGCAGCACCACGTTCATGCCTTCGGGAATGTGGTTGGCCACGAGCGTGGGGATGCCAATGCCGAGGTTCACATAGTAACCGTCCTTCAGTTCGCGGGCGATGCGTTTCGCCATCTGGTGCTTATCGAGTGCCATGGGTTCAGCGGTTCGTGTCCGGCAGTTCACGCTGCACGTTCACCTTTAACCGGTCGAAGTGCAGGGCTTGCCCACGGACGTTCCAAATGTAAACGACCCGGCTTGTGGCTTCGGGCCTTGCCGGAATAAGTATGCGGCGATGAAAACGTTCGCCGTTCCACACGGGGTGCTCCAAAGCGAAGGGGATGGGCTGGTAGAAGAGGTCGCCGTTCGGGCCTTTCACCGTGGAAACCAGTTCCGGTTCGGCAAATACTCCTTCGGAGCCAAGCGTGCCTTCAACCTCCAATACGCGATCACGGAGATCGGTAATGGTATCGCCTCGCCACAGCTCGACGAACTCCCGTTGCGCCTCGGGTGTAGCGATCCCGTATGCGACCTCACGCTCCCACTTCAGTGGTCGTTCTCGCTCCATCAGCACCAGTCCGTTCACCGGTGTTTCAGCGGTGATCGCGTACCCGGAGCGGTCCTCTATACCAATGCGTTCGTCCACCAGCACGCGGTCATACCGTTCGTTGGGGAAGCCCTCCCAATGGATGGGCGGCACCTGCAGTCGGTGCAAACGCGCGCCATACGGCACCACGAGCTGCAGTTGATGGTGCGCCCCAATGATCGGCGGGGCCTCACCTTCGGATGTGGCCATTTGCTCCAGCAAGGCCTTGGGCACCGCCTGCTCCGGCCAGATGCTGGTGACCGATGCGTTCAGCGTGAACAGTGTTCGCAACGGGAACGCGAGCAGCAGCACGGCTGCCCAACGGAAGGTTGGCCATCGCAGGCTGGCGGAATCCGCGCCATAGGCGACCACCAGCACGAACAAGGGGATCAGGTGGATGGCCGCACGGTCCTTGGGATAATTCACCTGAAGCAGGTGGGCCATGGCGATGCGCATGAGCACATCGGCCCACAGCAATGCGGACACCAGCAAGAGCGCACGGCGATCGCCCTTGCGCAACACCACAGGCAGGGTGGCCAACACCGCGGCCAGCATCACGAACAAGTGGCCACCGAGGCCTTCGACCCGGAAGACATAGTGCATGAGCGAAGAGACCGTGACCGCCCGAAAACCCTCGGTGCTGCCGTGGTACAACAGGCCTTGTGCGCGCAGCTCGAAGGCGATGGATACGCCCAACAACAGCGGAAGCACACCCAGGAGTACGTAGGCCACGACCTGTTGCACACGTAATGCGTTCGACAACGCGCTCCAACTCCGAACGAAGAAGAGGCCGAGCGATGCGACCACCAATGCCCAGAGCGGCAACAGTGCCAGCACCGCCGCATTGGCCAGGAACAGCGCCACCAGTGTTTGGACGAAATGGCGCGTTCGCCAGACCTCCGCCAAGCGGAGCATGCCTTCGATGGCCACAAGCCAGAAGGCCACTTCGAGGCCATAGCCGCGGAAGAGCGAGAAGAACTCGATAACGAACGGACATAGCAGCAAGGCGGCCCAAAGGCTCCATCGGAAGAGTCCATCACTTGCACGCCGACCGAGGTGGTACGCGGCCCATGCATACGCAACGAAAGCAAGCACGCTCCCGATGCGCGAAACGAACAGCCCAAGCCCGGCCAGGCGATAGGCCCATGTGCCAATGGCCGAGCTCAGTACGTGGTTGTTGGCATCCCAATGCGCTTGAAAGGGCAGGTACTCGCCGCGTTCAACGAACCAATAGAGCGAAGCGCACTCATCGTGCACCCAGGGCACCAACGCGGCGCGCAGGACCACATAGAGGCCTGCCAGCATGGCCAGCACCACGAACCCGACGCGCTCCCGCTGAGCGGTCATGGATCAGGCCTTCGGCCGCACGGTGCGTTGCTCGATACGCTTCTCGTAGGCCGTGCCTTGGAAGATGCGCTGCACGAAAATGCCCGGTGTGTGGATCTCGTCCGGATCAAGCTCACCGGGTTCCACCAAGTGCTCCACCTCGGCCACGGTGATCTTGCCGGCCA
>CAZQFG010000149.1:0-7208 GCA_964592515.1 uncultured Chryseobacterium sp.
ATTCCTCCAGGTAGGGCGCCTGTTGGTAGCTGGGGGTAATGATGGTGATACGTGGCAAGTTGGTCCGTTCCATGGGGTGTCAAAGTTCAGGTCACCTTAACGACCAAGCAACTCCTGGCCAATTATCGACCTGTAGACCCCCATCACACGGTCCAGCATTGGCTCCAAGGTGAACAGCTCAGCCACGCGATGCATGCCCTTTCGACCCTGTTCGCGGGCCTGATCGGGTCGTTCGAGGTAGTGTCGCATCAGGACGGCCATTTCATGGGCCCCACCGCTGTACACCTGCCCTCCTTCACCCTTGGCGATAAGCTCCGGCGTGGCCCCGCTGGCAAGGCCGATCACCGGAACACCCACTGCCATGGCCTCCACATTGGTTCGCCCGAACGCCTCATGGACCGAGGGGTTCAACAGGCAATCCGAATCAAGTAGCAGGGACATCGCTTCCGGAACGTAGCCCTTCAGCTCAACCACGCCTTCCAGTCCAAGGGCACGGATACGATCCCGAACAGGCTCCACTTGGCCGTCGCCGACCAGGACCAACCGAGCGTTCGGGAACTGCCGATGCACTTCGGCGAAGGCTTCCAGCGACAATAGCTGCCCTTTGCTTGGATGGAAAACGCCGATCTGGATGAAGCGGAAATACCCATCCGATCGCCGATGACGCTCGGCCATGCTGCGCCATTGCACCAGTTCATCGGCGCTGAAAGGCGCATCGTAGATCCGGTGCAACCGGGACGCCCGGCGCCCCATGGGGGGGCGCAAGGTCGCCGCCACGGCATCGGATATGGCGATCACTGCATCGCTGGAACGAACGGAGCGTCTCCAACGCCGTTCACCACCATCAGGCGTGTAGCCGTAGTGCTCACGGAAAAGCTCACGCACATGCCAAACGTGAGGCACCTGTAGTGCCTGTGCGACAAGCAGTCCAGAGATGGTCGTCGCGCTGTTTGAATGCACCAGTTCGATCCCCAGCTTACGACACCGGTCGGCCAAACCCGGCACCCCTTCCTCTATCTCCTTCAAGCGCTTACGTGCGGCACGGTCCTCGCGAACCAACTGGATCAGACGATGATGCACGCCCCCCATGTAGCGGCGTCTATGCATCCACATGCCAAAGGGGACAACGGAGAACGGGATCCCGTGCGCCTCCAGTGCGTTCACAAATGGGCCTTCCGAAGGAAGGAAGACATGCGGCTCCACACCATGCCTGTCGCGCAGGCCCACCATCAGTTCAAGGAGCGCACGGTTCGCTCCGAAGAGGTGTGCATAATGGGTGAAATAGGCGACACGCATGGACCGTCTATGGCTGTAATGACAGGCTCAGATCCGGCGCCCGCCCGCGAGCACGAGCGCTGCAACAATGCATATACCGGACCGATCAATGGACATTGGCCGCGCCAAGATCGCGATAGATCCCCATAACGCCATCGACCATGGACTCCACCGTGAACCGGGCCTCCACCTCGTCCATGCCACGAAGGCCCGCCGATCGTGCGGCCTCGCGATCGCCAGCCCAATGGACCATCCGGGCGGCAAGTTGATCGGCACCTCCATCGTACAGGTCACCGTTCACACCGGGCGTGATCAATTCAGGTGTGGCTCCGGACCGGTGACCGATCACCGGGATGCCCGAGGCCATGGCCTCGACCACCGACCGCCCGAACGCTTCATGACGCGAGGGGCTCAGTACACAGTGCACGGACCGGAGCAGTGCCAGTGGATCCTCCACGAAACCAACGAACTCCACGTGATCCTGAAGGCCCAGTTCCACAACACGCTCCTGGACCATCTCCTGCCGACCATCCCCGGCAAGCAGCAGCCGAACATTCGGCCGAACCTTCCGCACCAGGTCAAAGGCATCCACGGACTCCATCTGGGCCTTGCCTGTGTGGAACAGACCCAGTTGAGCAAAGCGGAAGGGTCCATGCTCCGACCAGCGCTGACCTGCCTGGGCGCGCAACACTGCCGACCGTTCCCGGGTCACCACCCCATTGTAAATGCGGAACACATCGTCGCTCCGCCCCATGAGCCTGTGCAACGATCCGGAAACCGCATCGGAGATGGCGATCACCGCAGCACTGCGCCGCAGGGCACGCGCCAACCGATGCTCTCCCCCATCCACATGGAACCCGTAATGCTCGCGGTACAGCTCACGCACATGCCAGACATGCGGCGCGGACAGCATCCGGGCAGCTGCATCGCCCAGACCGGTGACGATGCTGTTCGAATGCACGATACCGACACCCCAACGCTTGCAATGGTGCACCACATCGGGAACGACCTGTCGGACCTGTGCATCCCGGTGCATGGACTTGCGCTGCTCAGCGATCCACTGGAGCACCCTGTGATGCACACCCCCCATGTAGTATCTGGGCCGCATCCAGGTCGGGAACGGCACTACCGCATGTTCCACCCCGGCGCTGACCAAGGCCTTCTGGAAAGGTCCCTCAACCGGCAAGATCACATGCGGCACCACCCCGTGCCGCGCGCGCAGCCCAAGCATCAGGTCGAGCAGGGAGCGATTGGCACCGTACAGATCGCCGTAGTGGGTGATGAACGCAATACGCATGGCCGCCTACCGGGGGGATGCCGCACGGACAAGCACCCCGTGCAAGTTGGCAATGGAGCTCTCCACGCGGTGATGCGCCTCCACACGGTCACGCCCGGTGCGGCCCATCCGGCCGGCCAGTTCCGGGTCATCGACCAAGGCCAGCAAATGCGCCGCCATCGCCTCCACATCATGCTCCGCACAGAGCAGGCCCTGCTCACCGTGCGTCACCACATCGGCAATGCCGGCATGTGCGGTGGCCACCACCGGCACGCCTGAGGCCATGGCCTCCAGCACCGCGAGCGGTGTACCCTCGCTGTCGCCATTGTCGGCCACCACGCTGTGCTGCACGAAACCCCGGCTGCTGCGGAACAGGGCGGCGATGGCCTCGGGCTTCAGCACGCCCGGCAGATGTACCTGACGCTCGATACCGAGCGCTTTAACCAGCCGCGCGCAGCTCTCCCATAGCAGGCCCGTACCCGCCATCGTGAGCCGTGCCTCCGGACGCACGGCCAGCACCCGCCGGAAGGCCTCCAACGTGAGGTGGGGGGCCTTCTTGTTCACGAAGCGGCCCACGGCCAGGAAATGCGGCGGCGCCTCGGCAGGCACTCCGGTAGAGAAGCGTTCCACATCCACGCCATAGCAGTTGTACACCACTTTCTCACGTGGTGCGCCCAGCCGGAGCAGTTGCGCCTCCATGGCGCGGCTCACCACCACCAAGGCGGTGGCGTTCGCGAAGATCCGCTCGTAGTTGCCCTGGGCCGCGATCACATCGCCCCGGTGCGCATCGAATCCGTGGAAATGGACCACCAAGGCACAGCCCGCACGGCGGCACGGCTCCACCATCGCCTCGCCGGTATCGCCATATTCGGCCAGCACCACATCAATGCGGTCCCTGCGCAGCACATGCGCCACACGATGCCGCACCAAGCCTTCCAGGGTGGTGCCACGTGCCACCGCTTCGGCCATGTCCATCATGCGACCGCCGCGACCGCCCCGCAACAGACGAGGACCGTTCTTCACTTGGCGTGGCAGATTGCCTTCCACCATCACACGGACAACACCAGGCAGGCGGTCAATATGGGCGGCAATGAAGGTCTCGCTGTAACCATCCGCCCTTGGTGACACAATAGCGATCCGGGGAAGAAAGTTCGACATGGTGCTGGACCTGCAAGTTACCTCTTACCAAAAAGACCCACCGGACCTCCGTCGTTACCGCCCAAAGCGATGCCTCATCATCGATCTCGTACCAGGGGTTGAGGCGATCAATAGATCGTCGTGAACTCGTTGCGGAATATCTTCCAGCTCAACGTGCGCAGCACCTTGGCCATCCAAGTGGACCTGTTGAACAATGAATGTATGAACGCCTCTCGGACCTGCACCCAATGGAAGAGCCACGGGTGACGCAGAAAATGCCTGAGATACGCCACGCGCAAAAGGAACGAGCGATGGCCGAACATGCCGTAATAGATACGGGAGGCCACGAGCATTCGCCGTTCATCACGGCCCATGGCAACGGTGTGTGACCATGCCTCAAGCCTTTGGTACAGCACATGCCGCGTTGCGGCCATGTCCTCTATGGCCGTGTAGCGATTATGTGCATGCACACCCCGCAAAGCGATGGGCTCCCGCAGCTCGCCTGCATAGAGGCGGCTTCCATGCGCCAGTTTCAGGCAGAACTCGGTATCCTCATGCCAGACCTCCTCGCGGGAGGGGAACCTGAGGTGAAGCCGCTCGATCGCACTACGCCTGATGGTGAACGCATCGAGATGGAAGTACCCGAATCCCTTGATGCAACCCAACATTCCACTAAAGAGGCGCTCAGGGGGCACCTCAATTGCGACCGTTGTGAGCTCGTCCTGCGGACAGACCTCCATGAAGCGCTGCCTGCCGATCTCATCATGGAAGATCGTACCCGTGGCACCATAGACTCCATCGGCATCCGGATGCTCAGCGAAGACCTCGCGCTCCTTGTCGAACCGATTGGGCAGGAATACGTCATCGGCATCGAGGAAAACGACAAAGGGGCTGACCGAGGACACATAACCCAGGTCCCTGCTCGCACCAGCACCGTGATTCCCCCCATCAGGGTGTTGGATCAAGGTGATCCGTGGATCCGTGCCCAGCAAGGACCGGCACACCTCCAAGCTGTTGTCCGGCGATGCGTCCTCCACCAGCACCACCTCCTTCACATGGGGGAACATCAATGCGGACCGGACCGCATCACGCAGAAAGGGGGCTGCATTGTACACCGGAACAATGACGGCTACTCCTTGTGACAGCGGATCAGGGTGTGGTGCGGACATCTGGGATTCGTTCACAAGAATACGGGGCCGACCTTCCTGGAGATCTCACGGTTCCGGACCACGGGCCCAAGGTCGGCCTCGTCCATCAACTTCAGATGGTCCCTGGCGATCAGCGCCTGCCGCTTGTTCAAGTGGAGCAACGCCTTCAGCAGACGCTGCCGCAGACGTCCTCTTTCCTGTTCGATATCCAGGTCCGCATTGGGGTCCGCAAAGCGTGTGCGGAGCTGTCTCACCCTGAAAACGCGCAGATCATCGAAATAGGGATTACCGGACCGACCCTCTCGATCATGGTGTGCGAAGGCATCGGTCACAAGGCCCAGCTTAAGGCCGTGGTAAAAGACCCGGTGCAGGTAGTTATCGTCCTCCGCGTAGTGGAAGAACGAGGGATTAAAACCGCCGATCCTCAGCAGACATTCACGGGTGACAAGCCAGGCCGCTGCATTGATGAACTCCGCCTCGAACACCTTTTCCCTGGCACGGCCCATGACCAGTTCGGATAGCAATCCCGGGCAACGTGTTGGCGTGAGGTACAGCGAGAACTCCATGTCCAATGCATGTCCCGATCCGGTCAGGTGCATGGGACTGAGAACACCGAAGTGGGGGTTCTCCGCAGCCTTCTCCACCAGCCGGCCAATGGTATCAGGGTGTACCCAGGCATCCTGGTTGAGCAGGAACACGTGGTCCATGTTGCGCTCCAAGGCCAAGCGCAGGCCCACGTTGTTGGCCTGCCCGAACCCGAGGTTCTTTTCGGCCACCACCAGTTCCACACTGGGAAAGTGGGTGCGGATGTGCTCCACCGTGCCGTCCGTGGACCCATTGTCGATCACCACCACGCTCACCGGATGCTGGCTGTCGCGCAAACTGCCCAGGCAACGGTCCATCCATTGCAGGCCGTTGTAGGTAACAATGATGCTGAGGACCTTCATACGTGCGACGCCTTCCGCTTCAAGGCCTCCTCGATGCGTTGCAGCATGAGGGGGCATTGTACATCGGGGCCAAATTTGGCGAATTGCGTCCGGTTCAGGTCGCCATCGGCCTTGCGACGTGCAGCATCGCGCGCGTAGTCCACCACGGCCTGGCCCATGGCCTCCACGCTCAGGTAGGGCACAATGCGACCACCACCGTTGCGGAGCACCTCGGCCGTGCCGGTGGCCCCCTCAAAACAAACGATCGGCTTGCCCATGGCCCCTACCTCAATGCAGACCAAGGGGAAGGGGTCCTCGCGGGAAGGGAGCAGGAAGATGTCGGTGGCCGCATAAAGCGGTGCAGGGTCGCTCTGCCCACCAATGAACTGCACATGACCGGACAGTCCTGCCTTTGCGATGTCATGGTCGATCAGGGGACGATCATACTCCGCAACGGGACCACCCCACGTGAAGCGAACGCTCAGATCAGGGTGATGCCGACGCACCCACGCGGCCACTTGGATGAACAGATCATAACCCTTGCGCAATACCACGGAACCGAGCCCCACAACATGGAGCCCTGCATGTTGCTCATGGAGATCGATCGTACCCGTATTCTTCACTATTGCACAGGGATACTGAACATCCACCTTTCCAGAAGGCACGTTCCACGTGTTCAACAATCCTTCGCCCACGAGCCCGGAACCCGCCCAAACACGATCCACGTTCATCAATTGAACGGGCAGGTCCGGCAGCAGTTGGCGAATGACCATTTCCAGCTCGTGGATATGCGCTATGAGCAATGGTCGTCCACCAGCCATCTCCTTGATCCGTGCGCCCACGGGAATGCTCGCCAGGCTGTTCGCGTGGATCACATCGTACCCGCGCGTTGACAGTTCCTGAAGCAGCTGGTCCTTCCATTCACTTGCAGAAGGTATCCGCGCCAAGCCCGCCATGCGCATGGCCTTGTTCACCGCTCGCCGCATCAGGCCGAGCTGGGGCAAAGGCGGCATTACCAGCTCACTGTACGTGTCGGCCACCTCACTGAACTCCGCGGCCAGCGCGCCCCCTTTCACCGCCAGCACATCAACGCCCACTTCGGGCCTGTGGACACGCAACCAGCGGGCGAAGTGCAGCACCACCAGTGGCGCTCCGGTACGCGAGGCTTCGTGGGTGATGAGGAGTATCCGTTTCATGCAGGGCGCTCCAAGAGTTGCACAAGGTCCTGCACGGGATCCGTCGGTTGCATACGCGCGAAGGTCTCGAACGCCGCTGTTCCCATGGACGGCCACGCTGACCGGCTCTCCCAGGCCCGTTCCAAGGCGGCGTCCAAGGCATCCGCATCCCCTGGCGCGGCCAGATACCCGTTCTCGCCATCGCGAATGAAGCGTTGCGCATCGCCCACCGTCGTGGCGATCACCGGACGTCCGAAGGCCATGGCCTCCA
>CAZQFG010000150.1:0-7177 GCA_964592515.1 uncultured Chryseobacterium sp.
CACCCGTACCCCCCGCCGAACATCTTCTCGGTACCCAGCGCGAAATACTCATTGCGCCCGGTACGCACCAATTGCCAGCCGCTGATCTAGTCCACGTTCTTGTCGCTGCGCAGCACGGGCTTGATCTTGTAGCCCCCTTTGGCATCGAAGGCCACATACGCGCTGTAGGGGTTCTTGATGTGCTTGGAGCTGATCTTGTCACCCGCTTTACGTCGCTCGGCCATCTCCTCGCTATCGAGCATGAAGAGGAAGAGCTGGTCCTCGTACTCGGCGCAGAACACGCGGCCCACGATGTAGCTGCCACTGCTCACCCAGCGCCGGAAAATGGTGGACCAGCGCTCCTTGCCATCTTTCTCCAGGCAGCGCACCTGCACCGGACCATGCACGTAGCGCGTGGACTGACGACCTTGGGAATCGGTAACGACCGAGATGTAGAACACCTCGTTGACCAGGAAGAAGCTCCCATCGCTGCGGGCGATCACGGCGATGACGTCCGTATTGTAGTCCATGCGGTCCTTATCCTTCGCCTCGGCCTTGGTGTCCTCGCCATCATCGGCCTCGCCTTCAAGACCAGTTCCGGTGAAGGGGATCAACACGGTATTGGCCTGTTCGGTGCTGCCGGCCTTGAACACGACGACGAAATTGCCGAGCTTCTTGTTCTTCTTCTCCGCCTCGGTGCCGTAAACCCCTGCACACACCACGCGGTCGTCGTCCGTATGCTGCAGGGTGGCGCTGGTAGGGAAATTCCCGCCGTTCAACTTGACCGGGGTCTCCTGGACGCCGTCCGAAGTGGCCACGAAGAGCTTTAGCTCGTGCTTGTTCTTGCTGCCCTTGGCCTCCTCCCGCTCCAACTCGTTCTTCACCACGAAGTAGGCATTGCCCTGGTTGTCCACCTCCAGGTCCTCGATGCTGGAATTCTTGGCCTTCACGTTCACTTGAGCGGTATGCTGCCACTTCACCGCCATGTCCTTGCCGACCACGGCGAGCAGATACACCGCCTCGCCGGTCTCCTTGCTCCGGATCTCCGGGCTGGCCACCAGCATGTGCGACGAATCGCTGGAGATCGCCACGAAATAGGGTGTCCGGATGGACGAACCGGCAGAGACGATCACCGGTTTCTTGTCCTTGGCCTTGGCGGCCCACGTGAACACCGGATCATAGCTGCGCGACAACTTGGTGAGCGCAGGGTCCTGGGGCTGGTAATGCACCGTGACGCCATTGTCGCTGACCGAATGGCCGATGAGCATGGGCATGCCGGCGAAATAGACCAGTGCATCCACCTTCACCTCCTCGCCATTGCTGGACTTCGTTCCGGGCTCCTGGCTGCGTACGTAGGTGAGCTTGTTCCGATCATAGAGATCCAGGGTGGTCTTCAGCGTGCCGAATGCCCGCACATCGAACTCACCACTACGCATCATCATGATGTGGTTGGTGCCTGAGCGCACCATGCCAACGGGGCGCAGCTTGGCCTTGGCATCGTCGTCGCCACTGATCCGCACCTTCACCTTGACCTTCTCGGCCCCGGACTGTGCGTTTACCATGGGCACCACAGCGATGGCGAGGGCCAGAAAAACAGTGTGCAAATAGCTCATATGCATGCGGCTCGAAAAAAGTGAGCGGTGAAAATAGGGTGATCGGCCCCGGTGGCAATACGGCGATGCTCAGCCTAGCTTCGGATTGTCCTTGTGCCGCTGCGCATCACGCGCTGACTTTGCCGCCATGCGCCGCTCCCACGCCAACTGCAGATCGGTGTTGGTCTGGTTGGCCAGGCATAGCACCACGAAGAGCACATCGGCCAGCTCTTCCCCGAGGTCCTTGGCCTTATCGCTCTCCTTCTCGCTTTGTTCCCCATAGCGGCGCGCCATGATGCGGGCCACCTCACCCACCTCTTCGGTAAGCATGGCCATGTTGGTGAGCGGATCGAAGTAGCGCACACCCACCTCGTTGATCCATTGATCCACTTCGGTCTGGAGTTCAGCGACCGGGGCTTGATTCCTGTCCTCTCTTTGCTTAGTATTGGACATGCGTTGTTGCTTGAAAGTGCCCCAAGTTCCGGCTTTCATGCGAAGGACGATCGTGACCGTTCTATGGGGATTGCTATGGGTCGGATACACCGCGGCGCAGGAAGCTCCGCTGCATATGCTGCAAGCCGCAGTGATCGGCCTCCAGGATCACGGGCAAGCGCGCGAAGCCAGCTTGCTCGTGCGCGAACAGCCTGGCGTTGTCGTAGGCCGGTTCGATATATCGACCCGCAACATGATGCTTCAGGTGCGGCCGGAATGCACCCTCGACGCTGCGGACCTGAACGCCTTGCTGGCCCCACTAGGCATCTCGGTGCGTTGCTTTTCACGCAGCGTTGTCGGTAGTGCACCCTTCCAACATGTGGATGCCGATCAGTGCGGTTCGGCCGGACCAACACGCTGATGAAGGACCCAAGGCCATATGGTGCATACGGAGGTCATCGGGGCCTTGTAATTCTCCTGAAGTCCCTGATGTCGTTAGGTTGCGCGGCACTCCTCTCTCCAGCCTCCGCCCAATGCCCGAACGACAACATCTACTACACCACACCTGCTCTGGCTTGTCCGGGTTCAACGACCGGCGCCTGCATGTTCGGAGGCGAGTACGTTCTCGTGAACGTTGTGGCCGGTAATACATACACCTTCAGTACTTGCGGAACGGCCACGTGGGACACGCAGATCACATTGTACAACAATGCGGGCGGAGCATCCCTGGGCTACAACGATGATGGTTGCGGCGCACAATCCACCGTGAGCTGGGTGGCCACCTTCACCGGACAATTGCGCGTGCTGGTGGACGAGTATCCCTGCCTCTCCAATGCACTCTGTGCGGACCTCAACATCACCTGTGCGACCACCACGCCTCCTACAAGCGCATGTGATGCTGTGAACATCCCCAGCGTGCCCGTATCCGGTCAAGCGGCCAGTTGCCATGGTGCGAACCTGATCAACACAGCGAACGTGACCAGCCTCTGCGGTAGCGCGAGCACCCTTTACCTGGGTGGCAACGAGGCCTTGCACACGCTCACACCGACCGCCTCGGGCAACCACACCATCACGTACACGGGGCAGTCCTACAGTTCCATCTGGGTGTTCAGCGGGGCCTGTCCTGCGGCGGGTGGCACCTGTGTGGGTTCTGTAAGTGGGGCAGGTACCACACAGACCCTCACCGTGAACTTGACCGCAGGGACACCGTACTGGGTCCTGTTCGACACGTGGCCCACACCAGCGAGCCCATGTCCGGGCACCTTCAGCATTACCGCACCTACTGCCCCGCCCCCGGGCTGCACCAATTACATCCTTCAGGTCACCGGAGGCTCGTTCCCCGCCGAGGTGAGCTGGGCGCTTGTGGGTACCACCGGCGTTTCCTCATCCGGCACGGCCCCCACCACCGTATCGGTCTGCCTGGAGGCAGGCTGCTTTACCATGCAGATGTTCGACTCCTTTGGCGATGGCTGGAACGGCGCGGCATGGAGCCTGTTCACCACGGGTGGAAGCCTTGTTCAGACCGGCACCCTGAACAGTGGTTCCAGCGGTACGGCCACCATCCCTGTTGGTGTGCCAGCAAGCAACTGCGGTGGAGCCGGCCCGGTCACCGCCAGTGATTGTCCGCAAGCCGTAAACGTTTGCACCAATATCAACTTCCAGATCGACCCGAACGGTTCCGGTGCGGTAAGCGAGATACCCCCATTGGGGTCGTTGGGCAACCCCGACCTTATGGCCTATGATGCGGTGAACAGCTCCTGGGGCACGGACAACTACGGATGCCTGCGCAACAATGAGCTGAACAGCACCTGGATGGTGGTGAACATCCAGACCGGTGGTTCGCTGGAGTTCACCTTCGGTGGACTGGGCACGCAGGCAGGGTTCTACGACTGGATCATGTATCCCTTCAACGCCACCACCTGTGGACAGATATCGGGCAATACGGTCGCGCCCGTGCGGTGCAACTGGAACGGCGTGAGCACGGGCGGTACCGGACTGGCCTCGGCGCTACCGGCCGGTGGTGACCCCACCAATTTCGAACCGCCGCTCATGGTCAACACGGGCGATCGGTTCATCATCTGCTTCAGCAACTGGAGCTCGGTGACCACTACCGTTCCACTGGTCTTCGGGGGCACGGCCGTGGTGAGCTGCACGCCGATCATCCTGCCAGTTGAATTGGTGGACCTCAGCGCCGAGGCACAGCCCACCCACATCGCTGTGGAATGGACCACGGCATCGGAGAGCAACACCTTGCGGTACGAGCTTCAGCGCTCGTCGGATGCTGTGAATTGGAGCACCGCCGTCGAGCTCCCTGCCGCGGGATACTCCACCGTTGCGCGCACGACCCGCTGGAACGATATGGATCCGCTCAATGGCGACAACTATTACCGGTTGGTCGTGCATGATGCCGATAGTGCGTCGAATTCTTCAGCGCCGGTGCATGCCTACTGGAACGTGGTACGTCCTGTTGCCCTGCCCAACCCCAATGATGGCCGTTTCCAGCTCACGGCCTCCGCACCCGAGCAGGTGCTTGGCGTAGTGGATGCCACCGGCAGGTCGGTGCGCTATCGCTTGGAAGGGACCGTAGGCGCGTTGTTCGTTGTGCTTGACGGGGCTTCCAATGGCCTCTACAATGTGCGTTTGACCACCGGGGAAGCGGGCGTGTCCATCCCGGTCATGGTCACTGGGCGTTGATACCCTACTCCTTGTTGCGGCTGTCGATGATGATGGTGACCGGCCCGTCGTTCACCAAGCGCACCTGCATATCGGCACCGAACTCACCCGTTCGCACCGGCCTGCCGAGTAACTCTCCCAGGTGCTGTTTGGCGCGCAGGTAAAGCGGAATGGCCTCCTCGGGCCGGGCGGCGCGGATGTAGCTTGGGCGGTTGCCCTTGGCCGTGCTGGCGTGCAACGTGAACTGGCTGACGAGCAACAGGTCGCCATGCACCTGGGTGATATCAAGGTTCATGACCCCGGCCTCATCGGGGAAGATGCGCATCCGCACCAGCTTGCCACAGAGCCATTCGAGGTCAGCCTGGGTATCGCCCACCTCAATGCCCAGCAGCACCAGCAGGCCACGACCGATATGCGCATGCTCCGCACCGCCGATGTGAACGGCCGCTTCACTCACACGCTGCACCACGGCACGCATGATCAGTAGCCGTTCAGTTCGAACCAGGCCTGCATTCGGGCGTACTTCTCGGCATCGGTGCCCTTGCCTTGGATGGCATCGCGGTAGGTGCCGTACATGGCATTGGGCAGCAGGATGAAATACTGGCGCAGCGTATCGGCCATCGCATCCACCAAGGCCTTCCCATTGTTCACCGAGCGGTCCTTGAACCGCTCATCGAAATCGCGGAGCTGATCGCCCACCAAGAGCACCACCTGATAACTGCGCGCTACGTACGCTCGGCGCTCGGTCTTGTCACTTGTGCCCTCCATAAACAACAGGTGTGCTTCGTCGGCATTCGGAAAGCCAAGATCGTTCAGGTTCTTGATGGTACTGGCGCGCTCGCGGATGTCGCGATTGCTGATGTAGAAGACCTCGCAACCTTGCTGGGCCGCATGCTTCAGGAACTCAACTGCGCCCGGTGAGGCTTTGGCGGCGGCCTTGTCGGTCCAGACCTTCCATTCCGCTTGGTCGAAG
Organism: uncultured Chryseobacterium sp.; assembly: GCA_964592515.1. Taxonomy (GTDB): domain Bacteria; phylum Bacteroidota; class Bacteroidia; order Flavobacteriales_F; family PHOS-HE28; genus PHOS-HE28. Next base: position 5,650 of record CAZQFG010000150.1, read on the forward strand.
GTGCGGCCTTGGCGAACGGCGTTCACTTGATACGGGCTGTTGTCCAGCACGGTCTCGTCGATGTCCACGATCACGGCTGCAGGTCGTTTATCGGGTTGACGCATGTTCTCCGCAAGGCGGATGCGGGCCAGCTCATAGCCCTGTTGGTACAGGCGGTGGGTCTCGGCCGCAGCGGACTGCCAAAGCACCGCATCGGCACCTTGTGCGGAGAGCAGGGCCATGTGATCGACCGCGGGTGCGGCCACCTCCGGCGCTTCGACCACCGTGGGCCTGTTGTTGGTGCAAGAGAGCACGAGGCCGGTGCCGGCCAACAGGATGATCCAATGCTTCATGTCCGCAAAGTTGTTCAATCCAGCCTGTACGGCCCCTCTTCGTCCACACCGGCCAGCATGTCCAGATAGCTGCGATACCTGCTTTCTGCCACCTCGCCCGCTTCCACCGCCTTGCGCACGGCACAACCGGGCTCGTCCTTGTGCATGCAGTTGTTGAACCGGCAATCGCCTTTCAACCGGAACATCTCGGGGAACTGGTCGCCGATGTGCTCCTGTTCGAGGTCCACCAGACCGAAGCCCTTGATGCCGGGCGTGTCGATGATGAAGGTCGGCCTCCCTTCACCACCCTCCACTTTTAATTCGAACATCTCGGCATAGGTGGTAGTGTGCTGGCCCTTTTCGCTGGAAGCGCTCACTTCGTACGTCCACAGGTCGAGCGCTGGATCGATGGCGTTGATGAGCGTGCTCTTGCCCACACCGCTGTGCCCGGCCACCAGCGTGAACTTGCCCGACAGCAGACCGCGGACCTCTTCCACGCCAGTGCCTTTCAAAGCCGCCGTGATGATGGTGCGATAGCCCGCCGCTTCATAGACCTCCTGATACTCGGCCAAGCGATCCAGTTCGTCCTCTCCGCGCAGGTCGTCCACTTTGTTGAATACGATCACTGTGGGCACTTGGTAGGTCTCGGCCGTAACCAGGAAACGGTCGATGAAACCGAACGAGGTGCGCGGCCGTGCCACGGTGACCATGAGCAGGGCCTGGTCCACGTTGGCGGCGATCACGTGCTTGTGGTGGCTCAGGTTCACGCTGCGCCGCACCAGGTAATTGCGGCGATCGTGCAGTTCCACAATGGAACCCACTTCCTCTGCGCTGACCTGTGGCAGGTAGGCCACATGGTCGCCCACGGCAACGGGGTTGGTGCTCTTCCACCCCTTGATGCGCAGGTTGCCCTTGGCCACGCATTCGTGCAACGAACCGTCCTCGCCCCTTACAAGGTAGCGACTACCGGTACTGCGCATTACGAGTCCGTTGGGCATGGATAGACCGCCGTTGGTAAAGGTGGGCGGAAGCGCAAAGGTCGGAAGGGATCGGTCGTTCTACCTTCGCCGTCCCATGTCCATCACTGTCAGCCAGATCAGCAAGACCTACGGCACCCAGAAAGCCCTCGACGACGTGAGCTTCACGGTGGGCGGCAGCGAGATCCTGGGATTCCTCGGGCCCAACGGCGCGGGCAAGAGCACGATGATGAAGATCCT
>CAZQFG010000151.1:0-7168 GCA_964592515.1 uncultured Chryseobacterium sp.
CCTTGCGACCAAGCTGGGCTGAACCGGTGAATGCCATCAGCATAAAAAGGAGGGCGGTGGCGTGACGCATGGCAGGTCGAAGCCAAAGATCAGGCCAAGCCTTCGCATCTTCGCACTCCCTGAACAGGACCATGGCCAACAAGAAGATCCAGAAACTGCTCGTCGCCAACCGTGGCGAGATCGCCCTGCGCGTGATGCGCTCCGCCCGCGAAATGGGCATCAGCACCGTGGCGGTGTACTCCGAGGCCGACCGCAATGCGCCTTTTGTGCGCTTTGCCGATGAGGCGGTGTGCATCGGCCCTGCCGCCAGCAAGGAGAGCTACCTGGTGATCGACAAGATCGTGGGTGTGTGCAAGGACCTGAAAGTGGACGCGGTACACCCCGGCTACGGTTTCCTGAGCGAGAACGGCGACTTCTGCCGCGCGCTGGAAAAGGCGGGCGTGATCTTCGTGGGCCCTTCGCCCAATGCCATGAAGGTGATGGGCGACAAGCTGGCCGCCAAGGAGGCCGTGAAAGGCCACGGCGTGCCGCTGGTGCCGGGCACCGAAGGAGCGGTGAGCGGGCTGGAGGAGGCCATGGCCGTGGCAAAGACCATCACCTTCCCGATCCTGATCAAGGCCGCCGCCGGTGGTGGGGGCAAGGGCATGCGCATCGTGGAGCAGGAGAGCGAGCTGAAAGAAGGGCTGGAGCGCGCCATCAGCGAAGCACAGAACGCCTTCGGCGATGGCAGCGTGTTCATTGAGAAATACGTGACCGGCCCGCGCCACATCGAGGTGCAGATCATGGCCGATACGCACGGCAACACCTGCTACCTGTTCGAACGCGAATGCAGCGTGCAGCGCCGCCACCAGAAAGTGGTGGAGGAGGCCCCCAGCGCCGTGCTGACCCCCGAACTGCGCAAGCGCATGGGCGAGGCCGCCGTGGCCGTGGCCCGCAGCGTGGATTACACCGGCGCGGGCACTGTGGAGTTCCTGCTCGATTCGAGCATGGAGTTCTACTTCATGGAGATGAACACCCGCCTGCAGGTGGAGCATCCCGTAACGGAGATGATCACCGGGCTGGACCTGGTGAAGCTGCAGATCCGCGTGGCCGAAGGAGAGAAGCTGCCCTTTACGCAGGACGACCTGAAGATCATCGGCCACGCCATCGAGGTGCGCGTGTATGCCGAGGATCCCGCCAACAACTTCCTGCCGGACATCGGCAGGCTTACCACCTACCGTCCTCCGCAGGGCTTGGGCGTGCGTGTGGACGATGGCTTTGAGGAGGGCATGGACATCCCCATCCACTACGACCCCATGATCGCCAAGCTGATCACCCACGGGGCCACGCGCGAGGAGGCCATTCAGCGCATGGAGCGCGCCATCGACGACTACGCCATCAGCGGGGTGGAGACAACCTTGGGCTTCTGCCGCTACACCATGGGGCACGAGGCCTTCCGCAGTGGCAAGTACGACACCCATTTCGTGCGCGACCACTACAAACCCGAATACCTGGACGGACAGGACCCCGAGGAAAAGGCCGCCGCCGCCGCCGTGGCAGCCCTGCTTTTCGAGGGGCGCAGCCAGCGACCGGCGCCTACAAGCACGGGTGCTTCGGCCGTAAATGCTTGGAAACTAAAGCGGCGCTGATGCGTTGAAGGGAATATCGGCACGCGATCGGCGTTGTACCTTCACAACTCCAGCGGCCGGAGGAATGTCCATTCGTTCCCTTCACTTGATAGCCTGTGTCGCACTGGGCCTTTGGTCCTGCGGCATGCACGCCCAAACGGACGGTGGCTTCCATGTGCTGCAGGCCACGGTGATCAATGGTGATACCGTGCCCTTGGTGCAACTGCCCGAGGCGCGGGTGGACGCCCGCTGGCGCCCGCGCGACCGCCGCGAAGCAGCACGCTACGACAAGCTGACGCGCAATATCCTCCGCGTGTACCCCTATGCGCGCATCACCGGCGAGCTGCTGCGTGAGTACGAGCACGACCTTACCCAGATACAGCGCGAGAGCGATCAGGACCTGTACCTGAAACTGGCGGAGGCCGAACTGCGCGCCGAGTTCGAGGAAGAAGTGAAGGACCTGACCACCAGCCAGGGCCGGGTGCTGATCAAGTTGATCGACCGCGAGACCGGTAAGAGCTCCTTCGACCTGGTGCGGCAATTGCGCGGATCGTTCACCGCCTTTGTATGGCAGGGCTTGGCCCGCCTGTTCGGCCAGGACCTGCGCAGCACCTATGACCCCGAGGGCGAGGACCGCATGATGGAAATGGTGGTGCAGCGCATTGAACGCGGCGAACTGGCCGTGGCCCCCAGGGCGGCGCGCACCGCCAAGGCACAGGCCCGCTTGGAGAAACGCAAGGCACGCCTGTACCGCAAGTACGGCCTGCCCATGGAGAAGGTTAGCGCCAACTGAGCGCGGCGCGTTACAGCGCGAGCTCCATCACGAAGTCGTCCATCACGTAGCCCTGCCCGATCTCGATCACTTCCGCGCGCACGGTGCGAAAGCCTTGGCGCATGTACCACTGTTGGGCCGGGTTGTACTTGTTCACGTTCAGTTCCAGGCGATCATCGCCCGCTGTGCGTGCCTCGTGGATCACCGCGTTCAAAAGGGCACGGCCAGCACCGGTGCCTTGTTGTTCGGGTAGTACGTACAGCTTGTGCAGACGTGTGGAGCTGCTTCCACGGTAGTGCGGCTCGAAACCGGCAAAGCCGGCCGTGGTGCCATCCGTAGTGGCCAGCAGGAAACGCTGCCCTTGCGCGAATTGCCGGTGGAGCGCAGGCTCGCTGTAGAACAGGTCCAGCATATAGGCCAGTTGTTCAGGCGAAAGGATGGAGCCGTAGGCCATGGGCCATGTGCGCCGGGCAATGGAGGCAATGGTGCCCAGGTCGGTCGGCCCGGCGGTGACGGTGCGCAGTTCAGGCATTGCGCGAACGGAAGCGGTACAGGAACCGGAAGTAATCCAAGGTGGTGCGCACCAGTTTCATGCGCGACTTGCCGACGCGCTTGTTGGAGGCCAGCACCATGGGCACTTCGATCACGCGGGCATCCACACGGATCAGCTTGATGAGCAGTTCGAGCATGCAGATGAACCCGGACTCCTGGATGAGGCCCGGCCAGCGCTTGGCGGCCTTGCGCAGGCTGCTCACCCGGTACACGCGGTAGAAACTGCTCAGCGTGCTCACCTTCAGGTCGAACACGAAGCGGTAGATGAAGTTGGCCGTTGCCGATAGGAACTTCCTGATGAAGGTGGTCTTCTGGAACCCACCGCCCTGCGCATACACCGAGGCCAGCACCAGGTCGTAGCCCAGTTCGGCAATGGCCAGCATATCGGGCAGGATGTGGATGTCCGATGTGCGGTCGGCCTCCATGGTCACCACGAGGTCTTCGTCCTTGGCACGTTCCAGTATCCATTGGAAGCCGATGGCGAAGGCGTGCCCGGGTCCATGGTTGGTGCCATCGCCCAGCACCACCACGCGTTCGCCAGGGAACAGTTCGGGGACCATTGCGCGCGTGCGATCGCTCGAACCATCATCGGATATCACCAACCACGTATCGGGCGAGGCCAGGTAGGGGCGCAGGTCCTCGGCCAGGCCTGGCAGGTTGGCCTCTTCGTTGTAGATGGGGATCAGCAGGTAGCGCATGGGTCAGGCGGGTCTGGTCCGCTGCCATTCGATGGTGCGCCGCAGTCCGTCCTCCAGCCCGAAGCGCGGCTCGAAGCCGAGGCGCTCACGGATCTTGGTGATGTCGGGCACGCGGCGCAGTACGTCCTCGTAGCCACCTCCGAAGGTCTCGTAGGGGATCAGCGTGAGCTTGGGCTCCTGGTCCTGCGGACGGATCAAGCGCCAGATGATGCGGGCCAGTTGCTCAATGGTGACCTCCGTGCCGGGATCCGAGGCCACATTGAAGATCTCGTTCACGGCCTCGTCGCGTTCAATGGCCAATTGAAAGCCTTGCACGGTATCCTCCACGTAGGTGAAAGTGCGTGTCTGCTGGCCATCGCCGTGCAGTTCGATCACCTCATCGCGCAGCGCTTTGCCGATGAACACCGATTGCGGGCCGCCCCACCACGTAAGGTTCTGGTTGGGGCCATACGAACCAAAGAGCCGGAGGATGGTGTACTTCAGGCCTTTCTCCTCGCCGGTGGCAATGATCTTGTGCTCGCTGTGGATCTTGGAGGCCGCATAGGCCCAGCGCTTCACTTTGGTGGGTCCCAGCACCAGGTCGCTTTCTTCGTTGAAAGGTACCCTGGGGTTCTTGCCATACACATCGGAGGTGGAGGCGAACACCAGGCGCGCACCCAGCTCGAGGCATCGCTGGATGACAATGGATGTCATGCGATCGTTCTCGACAATGGTGCGGTAGCTGTTGGTGTAGCGGGGTATCTTCTGGCTGGCGAGGTGAACAATGGTGTCCGCCTCGATGCTCGCGAGGATCGCAGGGTCGCAGAGATCGCCCTCAACAAAACGATAACCCGGCCGCCCGATCAGTTCCTCGATATTGGAAGGTGTGCCGGAGCTGAAGTTGTCGATACCCGTTACCTGGTGGCCCGCATCGAGCAGGCAACGCGTGAGGTTGGAACCAACGAAACCGGCGGCACCGGTGATGAGGATCTTCTTTGACATTCAAGAATGGGTGGTGTTCGTTCCGGTATTTGTCATTGGCCGTTTGTGCCGAATGGCTTTGGTCTTTGTGGCCGATCAAAGCGATCGGATGAGCCTCATGCCTTGGTCGGTCCTGAATAACGCACACTGATCGGGTAGATCCACATCCACTTGCTGCGGCACATACCTCGCCGCACCGCCCAGATGGAGATTCAGTTGTAGGGCATCGCGTTCGTTCTTGTGCAGGATCACGTAGCTGCCTTGTGGGTCAGAAGCGACGATATTGGTGATCTCCTGGGCAAAGGGACGCACTCGCTCAACGGCGTTGTTGCCTCGGAACCCATGCTGGTGCAACCAGGCCACCGAGGCTGCCATGATGAACAATAGGCAAGCACCGGAACCTGTGAGCAACCATCGAACACTGGTATTACCCGACCTCCAGGACATGATCAGGCCCAATGCCATCAATAGGATAACAAAGGGCGCGGAGAAAATAACATAGTAGTAGCGCATGCCGAACGTGTGGCCCGCCAGGATGGATGTTGCAAGTGCATATAGGGGGCCTGTCAAGGATAGGATCGCGAGCAGTGTCACGGCGCTCCGCTGATCAGGGGAAGTGTGCCGGAGCCCCAGGAGCAAAATCAAGGGCAGCACGAGCAGCAAGGCCATCACCTTCAACGGCGGGCCAATGAACTGGAGCGCATTTCCCGAAAGCCAAAGTGCCTGCACGACCAGGTCCTGTAGCAGGTTTGCAGGCCGTGCTGCCCGCATGTATTCATCGAAATCTGGCGTAGTGGTGATCACCATCTGGTAATAGGCCTGCTGCTTCGCCATGTTCAGAAGACCTTCCCGGCCGCCCATCACCATCCATGTCCCAAGTATGAGCGCGCCAATGGCCGCTGCGCCGATCAGGCCCCGCCAGCGTTCCAAGGGCCTCACATAAAGCAGGGCGTGCAATGCGTGCCCGCCGAACACATACACGGTTGAATAGTGGTGCAGCAGCGCACTGCCGGCCAAGACGCCATAGGTCAGGACGAGAACCACGGTAGATCCCTTTCCTGGAGCCTTGATCGATCGCCAATAGACCATGGTCGCCGCAAGGCTCAGCGCAGTGGCGGGCATATAGCTGCGCGCCTCCTGCGAGTAATCGACCAAAATGGGGCTCAATGCCGCAAAAAGAGCAGCGATCAGCGCCATAGCTCGGTCATTGAACAGGCGAAGTGTAAGCCAATGAAGCAGCACGACCACGAGCATTCCCCACACTAGTGAGAGCCCTCGGATCGACAGGTTCCCATTACCGAACACCTTCGTCCAGAGATGGAGGGAGCTTACATAGAGCATTCCGTTCCCCCCGTCCGTTGCGATGCAAGCCGCACGAACTCCTGCCATGTTGTTGTGGGCCATGAGGTCGGCCTTGGTGAATGGCTTGTCTTCTTCGAGCAGAACGGGGTGGAGGCCATTGGCTTCCAGTACGGAGAACAACTCATCATATCCGGTACTGAACCTGCCCAATGCATGGGTGCGCACCAAAATGGCTGATAGCATGATCAGCACGAGGAGAGCACTGTATGTTCTTGGCTGGTTGAGCCACATGGACCCGGACATTCGTTCAACAGTGACGGGATCCGGGCCGAAGGGTTGTTCCGCTGCTCTGGTGTACCCCTTAGCGGAACGCCGGTGCCACCACCAGGTCCTTGCTGCCCGGTGTGTACACGTAGAAACCCTCGCCGCTCTTCACGCCCAGCTTGCCTGCCGTTACCATCTGCACCAGCAGAGGGCAGGGGGCGTACTTCGCTTCGCCCAGGCCTTCGTGCAGCACGCGCATGATGGCCAGACAGGTGTCCAGACCAATGAAGTCCGCCAGTTGCAGGGGGCCCATGGGGTGCGCCATGCCGAGCTTCATGATGGTGTCGATCTCGGCCACGCCGCCCACGCCTTGGAACAGGGTCTGGATGGCCTCGTTGATCATGGGCATCAGGATACGGTTGGCCACGAAGCCGGCATAGTCGTTCACTGCAACGGGCACCTTGCCGATGGCCGAGCTCAGTTCCACCACGGTGGCGGTCACAGCGTCGGTGGTGTCGTAGCCGCGGATCACCTCCACCAGCTTCATCACTGGCACGGGGTTCATGAAGTGCATGCCGATCACCTGGCCCGGACGCTTGGTGGCCGCTGCAATGCGGGTGATGCTGATGCTGCTCGTATTGGTGGCGAGGATGCAGGCGGCGGGCGCGTTCGCATCCAGGTCGCGGAAGATCTTCAGTTTCAGGTCCACGTTCTCGGTGGCGGCCTCCACTACCAGCTCAGCCTGCTTCACGCCTGCGGCCATGTCGGTGGTGGTGGTGATGTTCTTCAGCGTGGCGGCCTTCTGCTCTTCGGTAATGGAGCCTTTGGCCACCTGGCGGTCCAGGTTCTTGCCAATGGTGGCCATGCCCTTGTCAAGACCGGCCTGTGCAATATCGATAAGCGTTACGCTGTGGCCGCTCTGGGCGAAGACATGGGCGATGCCATTGCCCATCTGGCCGGCACCGATCACTGAGATGTTCATGGGTTCACGGAATGGACGGCGAAGGTAACCC
>CAZQFG010000152.1:0-7136 GCA_964592515.1 uncultured Chryseobacterium sp.
GGATGGAGAACGTGCGCGACTGGTGCATCAGCCGCCAGTTGTGGTGGGGGCAGCGTGTGCCGGCGTGGTACAACGAGCACGGCGATGTGGCCGTGTGCAGGACCGAAGCGGAGGCCATCGCGCAGTTCACTGCAGCAGGGAAGAGCACCGCGGGCATCAAGCAGGACGAGGATGTCGTGGACACTTGGTTCAGCAGTTGGCTTTGGCCCATCAGCGTGTTCGATGGCTTCAAGGACCCGAACAATGCCGACATCAAGTACTACTACCCCACGAACGACCTGGTGACGGCGCCGGAGATCCTCTTCTTCTGGGTGGCGCGCATGATCATGGCGGGCATGGAGTACCGCGGCGAGATCCCATTCAAGAACGTGTACCTCACGGGCATCGTGCGCGACAAGCAGGGGCGGAAGATGAGCAAGAGCTTGGGCAACAGTCCCGACCCGCTGGAGCTCATCGAGAAGTTCGGCGCCGATGGCGTGCGGGTGGGCATGCTGCTCACATCCCCCGCAGGTAACGACCTGCCTTATGATGATTCGTTGTGCGAGCAGGGTCGCAACTTCAGCAACAAGATCTGGAACGCGTTCAGGCTGGTGAAAGGCTGGAGCGTTGCGCAGCAGGAACAACCAGCAGCGAACGCTGCTGCTGTGGCCTGGATGCGCAGCCGCGTGGAGCGCAGCACCACGGAACTCAACGGATTGTACGATCAGTTCAGGATCAGTGAGGCCTTGATGACGACCTACAAGCTGATCTGGGACGACCTGTGCAGCTGGTTCCTGGAGAGCATCAAGCCCGCGTTCGTGGACGGTGTGGGCCAGCCGATCGACGCAGCGACCTACGAAGCCACCATCACGATCTTCGAGGACGTGTTGAAGTTGCTGCACCCCTACATGCCCTTCCTCACCGAGGAATTGTGGCACCACCTGGGGGAGCGCAAGGCAGGGGAGGACATCATCGTGGCGGCGTGGCCGAAGGGTGGTGAGGGCGATGCGAAGCTGGAGTCCGAGGTGCAGCACGCCTTCGACCTGGTGACCGCTGTGCGCAACACGCGCAACGAGCGTGGCATGAGCCCCAAGGAAGCGCTGGACGTGCAGGTGAAGAGTGCGTCCCCGATGCGCGCAGCTGTCGCATCATTGGTGAACAAGCTCGCCAACGTGGGCGCGCTGCAGGCGGTGGACAAGGCCAGTGAGGGCAGTGTCACCTTCCTGGTGGGCACGACCGAGTACGCCATCGACCTGGGCAGCAACGTGGATCCCGCGGCGGAAGCCAAGAAGGCCGAAGAGGAGCTCAGCTACCTGCGCGGCTTCCTCAGTAGCGTGGACAAAAAGCTGAGCAACGAGCGTTTCGTGTCTGGTGCTCCAGCGCAAGTGTTGGAGAACGAGCGCAAGAAGAAGGCCGACGCAGAGGCGAAGATCAAGGCGCTGGAGGAAAGGCTGGCGGTGCTGAAGTAGAGCCCTCGTTGTGCAACGCGTGGATCAGTTGCATCCTATCAAGTAATGAAGGTCCATGTGCTCACTTTAGGGCTTCTGCTTTGTTCGGGGGCTGGTCTTCGTGCTCAGGATGAAGGTGTGCGCACGTTCTCTGCGCGCATAGTGGATCGCACGAACGATGAACTACTGCCATTCGTACAGGTTCAGCTTGAGGGCTCAACAATATCGGCCTTGACCGATGAGAGCGGGGTGGTCAGCCTTGATATACCTGTAAACAACACAGGTGAACGGTGCTATCTGACGATCACATACGTTGGATACGAACCGCTGCGCTTCCGGGTTCCGCGCTGGAACAAGGGCCGTCTGCGAACGATCGAACTGCGACGGGTCAAGTTCGACATGAGGGACCCTCCTGTTATTCGTTACGGCAGGGATGGACCTCCTCCTTTGATCGTGAAATGACCTCATTGACCAGGGCCAGCAGGCGCTCGTAGTTCGATGGCATGGTGCCAAGGTGCCGACGCCATTATCTTGTGCAGAAGCCATCGACGGGATCGCCGTCACACACCATGACAGCAGCCGATATTGCCTGGCACATGCGTCTTTATGCCGCGGGGCTGCGCCACGAGTGGATCACGCCGAACGCATTGCTCTATGCCTGGGAGAGCGACCTGCTCACCGTGACCCCCGAGGGTCATGTGTGTGAGGTGGAGATCAAGATCAGCCGGCAGGACATGAAGCACGACCTGCTGAAACCGAAGCACAGCCAAGGGTTGCTGATGAACGGCAGCTTCCCGGTGAAGTCCACCGGCAAGCGCCTGACAACGGGCGAGGCCTATGAAGCGGCCAGACGCAAGGCCGGCGCCGAGCGGATCCGGCGGCCCAACTACTTCTCCTTTGCGATGCCTTGTCGGGTATACCGGACCGAGCCGCGCATCGCCATCCCATGCTATGCAGGGGTGTACACCGTGGATGAACAGGGACGGGTGTTCGAGGAAAGACGACCCATCCAGTTGCACACCGAGCGCATCGGCCACGAGGACCTGCTGGGCCTGGCGCGACGCATGCACCACCGATATTGGGATGAGATCCGGCGGGCGCGGCACAATGCCGTGCACTTAGTCGGTCAGCATGGACCCAATAACGGCGATGAGCATCAGCGCAATGCAGCACAACACGACGAAGAGGTCGGGATGGACACGGCGTAGCAGTGCGTTCATGAAAACGGGGAATGGTACCGTAAAGCACCACTCCCCGTGTGACCTGCATGCAAAGGCAGGATGAAGCTTCCCTTACGCGAGGGCTCAGGGATTCGCCCCCTGCGCCTTCCGGCGTTCCATCATCTTCGCCTTCTTCTCCGCACGCTTCTGCTCCCAGGCCGCGTACTGTTCGGGCGTGAGCACCGAACGCATCTCGGCCTCGTGCTTCTCACGGATGGCCTTCATCTGCTCGGCCTCGTACAGGAAGATGGCCTCCAGTCTGGTGCGCTGTTCGGCATTCAGCCCCAGTTCGGTGGCCATGCGCTCGGCGCGCTTGGCGGCGATCTCCTTGGGGTCGCGGCCCTCGGGGCCTTGTGCGAACGTGGTACCGGCCAGCAACAGGGCCGCAATGATGATCACCTTCTTCATGATTAATGGTTTTGGAAATCTGACACTGGTAACGTGACAGGGTTCAAACGAGGGCAGGACCATTAACAGTTGTTGGCAGCCGCGCGCATCGTTCGGGACGGTAGCGCATACGGTGCACGAACGCACTTTCCCGATGATCGCGGACGAGCACGATCCAGTGCCCTTTCCCGGCACTATGTGGTGAACCGGTTCAGGGCAATTGCTGCAACCTGGTCGCCGTGGGCACAACACCCCCGATGGTCTGAAGGATGAGGTCGCGGTCGTTGTTGGCACCGGTGTAGCGTACAATGCCGTCCAGGTTGATGTCCGCGCCGAGGTAGCCTGTAACCGTGTTGGTCGGCGTTACACCACCTACGGCCTGCAGCACCACGTCGCGGTCGTTGTTCTGTCCGGTGTAACTCACCACGCCGTCGCCAGTTACATCACCTTGCCATAGCGCCATTACCCCGTTCACCGATACGCGCGCATCAAAGCCCCATATTGCCGTGGTCGGCGAGGTGAGGTCGATCACTGTGGTGAACGAGGAAAGGCTGACGGGCGCGGCGGTCATGATGCCCAAATGGTTGCGATGCCTGATGGCGACGTAGTAATTCCCTGCTGGCGCATTCAGCGTTGGCAGGGGGACTTGGTCCGATCCGGACGTGGCCTGTATCGATCCCACGATGACACCGTTGGAGCGCAACAGGCAACTGCGCGAATACAACACGATGAATGGATCGCTGGCGCTGCGCAGTTCAAGCACCACCCAATCGGTGAACCCGATGTTCTGGAAAGCAATGGGGTCGAATGACTCGCCTCCCCCGCCACCAACATGCGTATAACCGAGCGCTGTGTATGGCTCGGTCGTTGGAACAAGACCCAGTTGCTTCAAGGTGCCGGACATGCTGGCGCCGCTCGCGGCCAGCGGCCCTTGCAATTTGGCCCGCACAGAAAGCGCCAAGCCCGCAACGCTGCCACCATGCAAGCGAGCTATGGTATTGCACGCTTCTGAATCGTACGAATCGAAGTAGCCCACCGCGAGGATCTTCCCATCGTTCTGAACGGCCATGTCCACCACCTGCGAGTAATTCCACGAACTGAGTCCACGATGATGGATATCGAAACCCTCGCCCTGAAAGGTGAGATCAACGCTGCCATTGGACTCAAGCCGGATCAGTGCTTCCTGCGAATGACCATTGTATGTGTAGAACGCACCGCCGACCAGGATCCGGCCATCGGGTTGCAAGCGCACACGAACCGGTATCTGAGGCGAACCGGAGAAGCCCGATCCCGGGTCGAAGGATGCATCCAAGCTGCCATCGTTGTTGAAACGCACAAGGTGGTTGCGGGAAACACCACTAACTGAAGTGAACGGACCACAGGCTACCACGCGGCCATCGGGCTGCACCGCGAGGCTCGCGGGATAAGTGCTCGGCCCTGCTGCTGGATCGAACGTTGGATCCACGCTGCCATTGGGCAAGAGCCGCGCGATGCGGTTGCGCGTGAAGCCTCCCAGCGAGGTGAAAACACCGCCGATCACGAGTTTTCCGCCAGGCGCCAAGTCGAAGGTCGTGATCAAGCCGTTCATGGTAGGTGCCACGAATCCGTTGTCCAATGCACCATCGGCGTTCAGGCGCACCAAGCCATTCACCGCAGTGCCATTGAACGAGGTAAAGGTCCCGAACAGGACCAGCTTGCCATCGGCTGTCTGCAAGACCTCGTTCACGCTATTGTTCGGTCCAGTACCCACAGTGAAGGTGGGATCCACAGCGCCACCTGGCAGCAGGCGCACGATATTCGGGGCAGCCACCCCATTGAACTGGGTGAACCAACCGCACACCACCACACGCCCGTCGGCAAGGGGGGCCATGCCATTCACGTTTCCCAATGCGCCATTGGCATCGCGTGGCCCCGTTCCTATGTTGAAAGCGGGATCACGATCGCCATTGTCGAGCAAGCGGATAAGCTTGGGGTAAGGCAGGCCCTGATGGAGATCGGCCCCGGAGACCAGGATCTTTCCGTCGGCCTGGGCAACTATACGCCGCGGCCAGAGGTTCTGACCTGTGATCCGGTTGAACGTGAAGTCCGGAGCGCCGTTGTCCATCAACTTTATCAGGCGCGGGCAAGGCACTTCCCGATATCGTCGCCCGTTCGCAACAAGGATCTCACCCGTGGGAAGCACTACTGCGCTTGAAGGTGCTTCGACCGATATGGCGCCAAAACCGCCATTGGGCTGGAATGAAGTATCACGCATGCCATTGGGGAACAGCCGCATGATGCGGTTGAGCGACTCACTTCCATAGTTGAGGAAATCGCCCACCACCAAGCATCGTCCATCGGAGTATGGTATCAGCTTGCGTACTGGGTCCGAACCGATGAAGTATGTGGTGGCAAAGGTCTGATCCCATGTTCCATTGGAATTGAGCCGCGCGAGATCGCCGAAACCGATCCCATCGAAGGAACCGCCGATGAGCACCTGACCGTTCGCCAATGCTACCACGTCATTGATCACGCCCGTTATTCCCGCTGGCGGAACAAAGCCAGCGTCCAAGGAACCATCGTTGTTCAGTCGCGCAACGAAGGCATAGCCTGTATTGGTGAAAGCACCGGCGACGATCACCTGCCCTGTGGTCGTGAGCGCGATCGACCAAATGGTGTTGTTGAACGCAAGGCCAGGCAAGAAGCTCGCATCGAGGCTGCCATCGCTATTGAGCCGTGCGATCCGCGAGCGTGGCGCGCCATTGAATGTTGTGAATTGGCCAGCGACGATGATCCGGCCATCGGTTTGCACAGCGATGGCACGTACCTGCCCTCCCCCTGGTCCGGTGCCATCATCGAATCCGGCATCGGCAGTACCATTGGCGTTGCGGCGGAAAACGCCGCCAATGGTGGCATAGACCACTTGCCCATCGGGTTCGGGCGCCAATGCGTTCACGATGGTATTCGCGGGCAATCCGGAATTGAAGGTCGGGTCCGCTAACCCGTTAGGGAGTACACGCACCAGGCCAGGCGATGCGGTCCCATTGTAGTTGTTCATGGAACCACCCAACAGGATCTTCCCATCAGGAAGCAGCGCCATGCGGATGGGGGAAGCGTCAGGTACGTAGGGGCCATTGCCTTGGCCGATCAGGGTGTCCTGCGCATTAAAGCTCTGATCAAGCGTGCCAGGTTGCTGCGCCTGGGCAGTGAGGGTAGCGAGTATCAATAGAACGCTCGAGCACCTCATGGGATCTGATGAATTCGTACCGCCGTGGGCACCACGCCCCCGATGGTCTGCAGGATGACGTCACGGTCGTTGGCCGCGCCCACGTATTTGATCCTCCCGTCCAGGTTCACGTCCAACGGGCTGTACACCCCGGTGACCATGGCGGTCGGCACCACGCCTCCAATGGCCACCAGGATGGGGTCACGGTCGTTCACCAGACCGGTATAGCGCACCACACTATTGCGATCCGCATCGCCCGGCCAAAGGAAGCGACGTGTGCCATCGATACGGGTGGCGCCCACACCATGCAATGCGGTGGTGCTGGTGCTCACATCCCAAGTGGTGGCCACAGCGCCAAGGCTCAAGGGCGCAGCGCTCATCACACTCAAATGGTTGCGATGGCGCAGGGCCACCAGGTAACTGCCCACGGGTGCGTCGAAGGCCACCGGGCTGATGCCGTCCTTGTCGGTAATGCGGCCATCGCGGCGCAGCAGGGCACTACGGCTGTGGAGCACCGTTGCGGGTTGTGCAGGGTCGCGCAGTTCCAGCAGCACCCAGTCCACGATGGCGGTTGGTCCGGTGGTGCCCAGGAGCGCAGGAGCGCAGGACTCACTACCTCCACTGCCGCTGTGCGTGTAACCGAGCGCTGTGTAGGGCTCCAGGGTGGGCAGCAGTCCCAAGGTCCGGAGCGAGTCATGCATCAACCCGGACAGCTCATCGAACGCACCGCCGAGCCATGTACTGGCATCCAGCCGGATGGGTGACACCACGTTGAGCACGCTTGGCTCCGTGATCACCGGCGGGTTGAAGTCGAAGTAGATGTTGGCGATGTTGGTGAACTGCTGTCCCACGGCGACCCCATCATGTGGCTTGATGCGGAAGCTGACATGGCCATGG
>CAZQFG010000153.1:0-7109 GCA_964592515.1 uncultured Chryseobacterium sp.
GCAGTGGGGCGGGGCGGGCAATGCGGCGGCCACTTCAGCAATGGCGTCGTCGCTTACGGCCAACAGGATAAGATCGGCCTTGGGCAGCGGGTCGTTCAAGGCATAGGCCCTGCGGTCCAGGAAGAGGGCCAGTTCCTTCAGTGCAGAAGGGTTTCGCCCGGCCACGCCCACCAGGTCCGCTTTGTGCTGCAGCAGGGAGTGCCCGAGCTGATAGGCCATGCGGCCAGTGCCTACGAGCAGAATGCGAGGGTTGGAGGTCATGGCACGTTGGTCGTTGGGGTTAAGGGCGATACCGTTCGCACGGACCGATCACGCGTTCTGGGCAGGCTTTCTCCGGATGCGCTGCCAAACGGCCATGCCGCTGCCCAATGCTAACAGCACACAGCCTATCCAGAGGATGTTGATGCCAGGGAACACAATGGCCTGCATCACCACGAACTCGGCCTCCGCCACGTTCATGCCCACTTTCACCGGACCTGAAGGCCTTCCGCCTTCCACGGTTGGTAAGTTGGCCTGGTCAACGCTGGCAAGTCCGTACTTGATGCGCAGAGGGGGGATCTCGGCCGCCTTGCCGGCCACCACTTCGCCATTGCCGTAGATCACCATCGGACGTGCATCGAACCAGCGATCGCGCTGGTAGAGGTCGCGTACGCGCAATTTGGCCGCATACACCTGGAATTTGTCGCCGAGCATCTTCAGGGTCACACTGTCGCGCACCGTGTATACGCTGTCGATGATCACAATGGCCGTGGGGGTGATGATGGTATCCCCTTCCTGTTTTTCGTAGAGCCGGTCCGGCATCCACGCATCATCGGCCGTGTCGCTGGCCATGGCCAGGTCGGCATAGCGCACATGGGTGTAGAGGTCGCGTTGCAGCCAGTGGCGTGTGCTGGGCTCGGCCACGTTGCCGAAGCGTGGGTTGATCTGCACGAATGGGGCCAGTGCGAAGGCTGGTTCACCGGCACGCGATGGGGACCACTCGGTGGCGTGCCAAAGGGCGCGCAGGCTGAATCCTTCCAAGGCTTCCCAGTGTTCCGGCTGGTCCTGCAGGAAGAATTTGGTGGCGCGGTGGTCGTTGCGGGCTCGGAAGAGCATGTCCCCCACACGTACGGTATCGCCGGTGCGGTAGTCGCGCGGTGCCACGGCGAAGTAGTCCATGTCGTACACCAGGTTCGCCCCGTCCTGGCGCTTTTGGCGGTAGTGCACGTAGTGGTCACCCATCAGCACGGTGTCCCCCTTGTAGAGCAGGATGTCCGCATTGTTGTTGAAGGCCTCGTTCAGGAAGCGCAGGTCCATGTTGCGGGTGTTGCGGCTCACCTCGTTCTGCCTGCTGGTGCTCACCAACGCGCCCAGCAGCACCAGCGCGAAGCCCACGTGCGCCACGGAGGGGCCGGCGTTCTTGAGGCTGCCTTTCAGCACCACCTTTATGTATGCTGCATTGGCCACCGCAGCGAACACCGTCGCGAACAACAGTGCGCCCCAGTGCAGTTCGGCCAGTTTGTAGTCCAGCGCCCAAACGGCCAGCGCGGTGATCACCACCGAAACGATGAACGCGACCAGGATCTGCTGGCGGAACTTCTTCATGTCGCTGTCCTTCCAGCGCAGGTATTGCGTGAAGGAGACCAGCATGGCGGTGATGAACGCGAACGGCAGTTGCCATTTGTTGTAGTGCTGTATGGCATCGCCGGGCGGGGCGAAGCGGGCCTCGGCCAGACCGCTGAAGAAGGTGCTGCCCGTCTGTTCGGCCAGCTTGGAGAAGAGGTTGCCGAAGGGCTCAAGCAGCAGGTTCACCACGGGAATGCTCGTGCTGAAGGTGATCTGCACCGCACTGATCAGCAGGACCAGCGAGCCGATGAAGAGCCAGAACTCCCGCGACCAAAGTGCCTCTTCAGGCCCGTGGCTGTTGAAGCCGCGCAGGTAGGCCTTCAGGAGCATGCCCAGCGAAATGGCACCGAACAGGATGATGGCCGCCACCTGCATTTCCAGCAGCACGCCAATGGCCAGGAGCGCCAAGGAGATAAGCCCATAGAAGCGGCGCTGACCCTTGTCCGGGATCAACAGGAAAATGCTCAGCCCGATGAAGAAGAGCAGGAAGATGAGCAGGCCCGGCAGCATGCCATCGCCAGTAAAGCTGTGTACGCTCGTATCGCCCAGCACGCCGCTGCGCGTGAGGAAGGTGGAGTACAGCACCAGGATGAAGGTGACCAAGGTGAGCAGGAGCGTGCTGAAGAGCGAGGTCTCCTTACGCTTGTTCACCAACATGAGGTGACCAGCGCCCACGAGCGTGAGCCACGGCACCAGCGAGGCGTTCTCCACCGGGTCCCAGGCCCAGAAGCCGCCGAAGCTCAAGGCCTCGTAGGCCCATGCACCGCCCATCAGGATGCCCGTTCCCAGCACCATCACCCCGAAGAAGGTCCACGGCAGTGCCGGTTCCATCCATTCACGCTTGCGATCGGTCCAAAGCCCGGCAATGGCGTAGGCGAAGGGCACCAGGGTGGCCGCGAAGCCCAGGAACAACGTGGGCGGGTGGATCACCATCCAGTAGTTCTGTAGCAGCGGGTTGAGGCCGCGACCATCGGCGAATTCGGGAATGCGGGTCAGGTAGTCGGGCAGGGCGGTCCAAGGCAGGCCGATGTTGTCGCTCACTTCCCTGATCAACAGGAAGGGACTGCTACCAATGCGCACATCGCCGATGTATAACCCTAGGATCATCACCGCGAGGAACACCTGGACTGTGGCGAACACGGTCATCACCGGTGCTTCCCAATCCTTCGCCCGGGCGATCAGGATGTTGCCGATGAGCACGTGCCAGAAGGTCCAAAGCAGGAATGAACCTTCCTGCCCCTCCCAGAAGCAGGACAGGATGTACTTCATGGGCATGGCCAGGTTGCTGTGCTTCCACACGTAGTCGAACTCGAACCAGTGGTTGAACAGCATGATGAATAGCAGCACCACGATGCCCAACACGGCAGTGGTGTGCAGCCTGAAGGCCAGTCGGCCCAGTGAAAGCCAGTTGGTGTCCTTGCGTTGGGTGGCCAGGAAGTAGGCCACCAGGGCCAGCAGGGCGCCGGTGAGGGAAAGGGAGGTGAACACGTGGCCCAGGGTGCCGGCCCAGGCGTGCTCGCCGATATGTTCGATGGATGCCATGGTTCAGGCGCGTGGCCTGTTCGGTGTTGTGAGTGGGCGAACTGATGAACGAACCGCGATGGACCGTGGTCTGTTCGAGAACGGGCGCAAAGATCGGCAGTAGCCCGACAGGCCCGACCGATCACAAGCGGGTCAGTACATCCGCGCTCGCTTGGTCAGGAACTCCAGGAGCACCGGCCCGAACCCGGCGTTGATATCGGCCTCCACGAGGTCGATGCGGTATTGGCCGCACTTCAATTTCAGGCGGTGCCAACGTTCCGCCACGGCGGCCTTGTAGGCCTCGCGTACTTCGCTGGGGTGTGCCTTCACTTCCTGCCCGGTCTCCACGTCCACGAAGGTGTACGGGCGGTCCTGCAGGTCGAGGTCCAGTTCGTGGCGTCGGTCCACCACATGGAAGAGGATGATGTCGTGCTTGTTGAAACGGAGGTGTTGCAAAGCATCGAACACAGCATCCTCGCGATCGGCGCTGTCGAACATGTCGCTGAGCACCACCACCAGGCTGCGGCGGTGCGCCCTGCGGGCAATGTCGTGCAGGGCCTCCACCACACTGGTGCCTTTGCCCCGGGCAGGGGCGTTGGTGGCCAGTAGACCTTCCAGATGCTTCGTAAGGTGGCGCAGGTGCACGGCGTTGCTACGTGCGGCCTCGGCCACGGTCACTTGGTCGCTGAAAACGGTGAGGCCCACAGCATCGCGCTGTTTGCGCAGCAATTGAATGAAGGCCGCTGCGGCGTGCACGGCGAACTCCACCTTGTTGAACTCGCTCCGCGCGTCCTTGTCGGGGTAGTACATCGAGCTGGACGTGTCCACCACCAGTTCGCAGCGCAGGTTCGTTTCCTCTTCGTAGCGTTTGATGAACAGCTTGTCGGTGCGGGCGTAGAGCTTCCAGTCGATGTGGCGCGTGCTTTCGCCGGGGTTGTAGGCCCGGTGCTCGGCGAACTCCACACTGAACCCATGGAAGGGGCTCTTGTGCAGGCCGGCTAGGAAACCCTCCACCACCTGCCTGGCCTTGAACTCCAAGGCGCTCAGGGCCTGTATCTGTTTCTGCTCGATGGGCATCGTACAAATGTCGGGAGGATCCGCGCGGGAATGGAGGTGCCGGAAAAAACGAAAGCCCGGAGCGATCCGGGCTTTCGGGATGACATGAAAGCCGATCAGGCCAGTTGGCCGTCCAGCTTCTTGGCCAGCTCGCTCTTGGGCATGGCGCCTACAGCGCGGTCCACGATCTCGCCGTTCTTGAACACCAGCAGCGTAGGGATGCTGCGGATGCCATACTTCATGCTGATCTGCGCGTTGTGATCCACGTTCAGTTTGCCCACTACGGCCTTGCCTTCATACTCCTTGCTCAGTTCCTCCACCACGGGGCCCACCATGCGGCAGGGTCCGCACCATTCCGCCCAAAAGTCCACGAGTACGGGTTTGTCGCTCTTCAGTACGAGCTCGTCAAAATTGCTGTCGGTGAATTCGAGTGCCATGTTGGTTGGTGGGCGTTTTTGATCGATCGCCCTTGTTGGTTACTGTTCAATTGGTTCCGGGCCGCAAGTTGGAATTTCCATCACGTTCGGTCAACGCCGTTCGCTACAGGTTCTTCACGCTTGCGGGTGCAAAGGTATCCCCCTAGGTCAAGTTCCTTGCCATGGAAAGTATCCTGACGATGTGTCAGTTCAGTGTGTAGGACACATCGGCAAGGGCATCGAGCGAGCGGATGAGATCCTCGCTCACGGCCACGCTCAAACCCTTGCTGGGCGCTTCGATCGCCATGTTCTCCACCGGGCTCACGATCTGGAAGTTCACCCGGCATTTGCCCGGCGAGGCCTTCAGTAGCTGTCCAAGTTCGCGGGCCAAGCTGTCATTGATCCGCTCGGCCTCCAGGCGCAGGTTCAACTTGGTGATGTACTTCTCACGGGCATCGCCCAGCAGATCGATGTTGTGGATCTTCAGTTCCATCTGCCCTTCGTCGCGGCCCCAGGTGCGGGCGGCGGCACGTCCCTTCACCAGCAGGAGCGCCCCGGTCTGCAGGTAGAGCTTGAACTTCATGTAGTCCTCGCTGAAGAACATGAACTCGTGCGTGCCGTTGTGGTCCTCCAGACTAAGACTGCCGAAGGGTTTGCCGCTCTTGGCAATGCGGTGCTCGGCCTTGGTGACGATGCCGGCGAAGGTGAGGTCGCGCCCCGCCAACTTGTCCAGTTCCTTCAGATCGGGCAGGGTCGTGTTGCAGAGGTACTTGATCTCCAGCCGGTGATCGTCCAGCGGATGGCCGCTGAGGTAGAAGCCGATCACCTCTTTCTCGTAGTGCAGCTGCTCCAGTGCGCTCCACGGATCAATGGCCGGCAGGGTAGGCTCAGGGATACCGGCCGCATCGTCCGCTTCACCGAACATGTTCACCTGGGCACTGTCGGCGCCATCCTGGCTTTGCTGTCCATAGCGCACCAAGGTCTCGATGAAGGTGGGTTTGCCTTCGCCGGCGCTGTGGAAGAAGTGCGCCCGGTGGGTCTTGGGGAAACCGTCGAACGCTCCGGCATACGCAAGGCTTTCCAGCGCTTTCCGGTTGGCGGCGCGCAGGTTCACGCGGCGCATCAGGTCGTAGATGTCCTTGTACGGTCCGTTGGCCTGGCGATCGGCAACAATGGCCTCCACAGCAGCTTCGCCTACACCCTTTACTGCGCCCAGCCCGAAACGGATCTGTCCTTGCTTGTTCACGCTGAACTGTAGCTGGCTTTCGTTCACGTCGGGACCCAGCACGGAAATGCCCATGCGCCGGCACTCTTCCATGAAGAAGGTGATCTTGTCGATCTGCCCGCCCGAGTGGGTGAGCACGCTGGCCATGTATTCGCTGGGGTAGTTGGCCTTCAGCCAGGCGGTCTGGTAGGCCACAAAGGCGTAGCAGGTGCTGTGCGATTTGTTGAAAGCGTATTGCGCGAACGCCTCCCAGTCGGTCCAGATCTTGTCGCACACCTTGGCATCGAAGCCGCGCTCGGCCGTTCCTTCCAGGAACTTGCCCTTCATCTTGTCCAGCGTGGCGCGGTCTTTTTTGCCCATCGCCTTCCGCAGCACGTCTGCATCGCCTTTGGTGAAGCCGGCCAGCTTCTGGCTTAGCAACATCACCTGCTCCTGATACACGGTCACCCCGTAGGTCTCCTTCAGCAGGTCCTCCATTTCCGGGAGGTCGTACACGATCTTCTCCAGACCGTGCTTCCGTTTGATGAAGGTGGGGATGTATTCCAACGGCCCCGGACGGTACAGGGCGTTCATGGCGATGAGGTCGCCGAACTGGTCGGCCTTCAGTTCGCGCAGGTACTTCTGCATGCCCGCGCTTTCGAACTGGAAGGTGCCGTTGGTCTCGGCGCGCTGATAAAGGGCGTAGGTCTTGGGGTCGTCCAGCGGTATGCCATCAATGTCGATGTCCACACCGTGGTTGGCCTTGATCATACGCAGCGCATCGCGGATGATGGTCAGGGTCTTCAAACCCAGGAAGTCCATCTTGATCACGCCCGCGTCCTCCACCACCTTGCCATCGTACTGGGTAAGCAGTAGGGTGGATTCCTTGCTGGTGCACACTGGTAGGATCTCCGTAAGGTCCTTGGGGGCGATGATGATACCCGCAGCGTGTACGCCGGTGCCACGCACGGAGCCTTCGAGCTTCTCGGCGGCGTTGAGCACATCGCTGGTCAGCTCGCCGCTCTCCAGCACTTCGCGCAGTTGCTTCACCAAGGCGATCTCGTCGGCGCCGAGGTTCTCTTTCTGCTTCAGGCTGCCTTCGCCGTCCATGGGCGCGCGCAGCAGCCGGCCCAATTCAATACCGGGACGCTCAGGTACCAGCTTCGCGAGCCGGTCGGCCTCCTGCAAGGGGAGGTCCATCACGCGGGCCACGTCGCGGATGCTGCTCTTGGCGGCCATGCTGCCGTAGGTGACGATCTGCGCCACCTGGTTCTGGCCGTACTTCTCCACCACGTAGTCGATCACCT
>CAZQFG010000154.1:0-7101 GCA_964592515.1 uncultured Chryseobacterium sp.
AACGAAGGCGTGCAGGTGCTGGTGAACAGCATCAACAACATGCTGGGCAACTACGGCAGCACCATCGACCTGGCCGGACACACCTACTTCAAGCAGGGTGACGATGCGGCCGTGGCGCAATTGGTGAAGGACATGAACGCAGGTGCCATCGGTGCGCTGCTCATCGCCGGTGTGAACCCCGCCTATAGCCTGCCCAATGCCGCCGAGTTCAAGGCCGGCCTGGGCAAAGTGGGCCTCACGGTGAGCTTCAGCGGCCATGCCGATGAGACCGCCAGTCTGTGCCAGTGGACCTGCCCGGACAACCACTACCTGGAGAGCTGGAACGACTTCCTGCCGAAGGTGGGTCACTACACGCTGGCCCAGCCCGCCATCCGCAACCTGTTCGATACCCGCCAGTGGCAGGAGAGCCTCCTGAAATGGAGCGGCTCCACCCAGAGCTACCACGACTTCATCCGCAGCACTTGGGAGGCCAACATGGCCAGCCACGGTGCATTGGGACTTTTCGCCGATCAGTGGAACCAGGCCGTGCACGATGGCGTGTACCAGGCTTACACCGCCACCCCTGCACCGGTGACCTTCGCTGGTGACGTGAACGCCGCCGCCGCCGCTGCCAAGCAGGCCGCTGCCGGAGCTGGTGAATGGGAACTGGTGCTGTACACCACCGAGGCCATCGGCGACGGACAGCATGCCAACAACCCCTGGCTGCAGGAAATGCCCGACCCGCTCACCAAGCTCACGTGGGACAACTACGTGTGCATGGCGCCGTCGGATGTCGAGAAGCTGGGCCTGAACATGTACCTGGGCGAGAAGGCCCCTGCGAGCCTCGTTACGGTGAAGGCCGGCGAGCGCGAGATCACCCTGCCGGTGGTTCCTGCACCGGGCCAGAAGGCCGGTACCATCGCCATTGCGGTGGGCTACGGTCGCGGTGAGAACGGTGAGAAAGTGGGCAAGGCCGCTTGCATTACCGACCACAACGGCGAGTTCAAGCCAGTGGGTCGCAACGCCTATCCGTTGGCCACCATGGCCGCCGGAAGCATGAGCTTCGAAGTACTGAACGTGACGGTGACCCCCACCGGCGCCACTTATCCCGTGGCCATCACGCAGACGCACCTCACCCACATGGACCGCCACAGCGTGGTGAAGGAGACCGCGTTGGGTGTGTACAAGGCAGGCGACAAGAACGCCTTCAACCATGCCCACGAGCTGGCCGTGCATGAGGATGTGAACGGTGACGGAAAGATCAACGCGCTCGACAAGAAAAGCGTGCTGGAGTTCGACCTGTGGGAAGAACACCCGGTGGAAGGCGTTGGGCACCGTTGGGGCCTCAGTATCGACCTGAACAGCTGCAATGGCTGTGGGGCATGCGTGACCGCCTGCAACAGCGAGAACAACATTCCCGTGGTGGGCAAGGACGAGGTGCGCCGCAGTCGCGAAATGCACTGGCTGCGTCTGGACCGCTACTTCAGCTCCGACACGACCAAGGAGACCGCAGAGGCCGATGGTATGGGCAAGATCGACATGTACCTCAAGATGGAGGTGCCCAGCGACTCGCCCAAAGTGGTGTTCATGCCGGTGATGTGCCAGCACTGCAACCACGCACCGTGCGAAACGGTGTGCCCTGTGGCCGCTACCACGCACAGTAACGAGGGCCTCAACCAGATGGCCTACAACCGTTGCATTGGTACGCGTTATTGCGCGAACAACTGCCCTTACAAGGTGCGTCGCTTCAACTGGTTCAACTACGTGACCGAGCAGTTCGGCGAGGTGAACCCCGCATGGGACGACCTGGGCCGTATGGTGCTGAACCCGGATGTGACCGTTCGCGCCCGTGGCGTGATCGAGAAGTGCAGCATGTGCGTGCAGAGCATCCAGGCCGGCAAGCTCGCCGCCAAGAAGGCCGGCACCCCGGTGAAGGATGGCGACATCCAGACCGCCTGCAGCGCGGCCTGTGGCAACGGCGCCATCATCTTCGGCGACCTGAACGACAAGAATAGCCAGGTGCGTGGGTTGGCCACCAGCGACCGTAGCTACCACATGCTCGAGGAGGTGGGTGTGCAGCCCAATGTGAACTACCTCGTCAAAGTGCGCAACGTTGAAGAGGAGGCCGCCCATCACGCTTAAAGGATAACGACCAGGACCCCATGCATTCAGAAGCAGCGATCCGCGAACCGCTCATCCTGGGTCACAAGACCTACCACGATATCACGAACGATATCGTAGGCCCGATCGAGAACAAGGCCCCCAAGGGATGGTACATCCTCATGGGCATCGCCAGCCTCATCGCCGCCTACGGCACCGGTTGCATCCTTTACCTCATCAGCAAGGGTATCGGTACCTGGGGCCTCAACAAGACCGTGGATTGGGCCTGGGACATAACCAACTTCGTGTGGTGGGTGGGCATCGGTCACGCTGGCACACTGATCAGCGCCGTGCTGTTGTTGTTCCGCCAGAAGTGGCGCATGGCCATCAACCGTTCGGCCGAGGCCATGACCATCTTCGCCGTGATCATGGCGGCCACCTTCCCCGGCATCCACATGGGCCGGATCTGGATGGCCTACTGGGTGTTCCCCCTGCCCAACCAGTTCGGCAGCCTTTGGGTGAACTTCAACTCGCCCCTGTTGTGGGACGTGTTCGCGATCAGCACCTACTTCAGCGTGTCGTTGGTGTTCTGGTACATCGGTCTGATCCCCGACTTCGCCACCATCCGCGATAAAGTGGCCAAGCCCGGCATGAAGAAGGTCTACGGCATCCTCAGCTTCGGCTGGACCGGTAACGCCAAGGCCTGGACCCGTTTCGAGGAAGTGAGCTTGGTGCTCGCCGGTATCGCCACCCCGCTGGTGTTCTCGGTACACTCCGTGGTGAGCTTCGACTTCGCCACCTCGGTGATCCCCGGTTGGCACACCACAATCTTTCCGCCCTACTTCGTGAGCGGTGCCGTGTTCAGCGGCTTCGCCATGGTGCAGACCCTGCTGCTGATCCTGCGCAAGGTGATGCACCTGGAGGCGTACATCACTCGCAAGCACGTGGAGTACATGAACATCGTGATCATCGTCACGGGTTCCATTGTGGGTGTGGCGTACATCACCGAACTGTTCATCAGCTGGTATAGCGGTGTGGAGTATGAGAGCTACGCCTTCATCAACCGCGCCACGGGACCCTACTGGTGGGCCTACTGGAGCATGATGACGTGCAACGTGATCAGCCCGCAGCTGTTCTGGTTCAAGAAGCTGCGCACCAACCTGGCGTTCACCTTCTTCATGAGCATCATCGTGAACATCGGTATGTGGTTCGAGCGCTTCGTGATCATTGTGACCAGCCTGCACCGCGACTACCTGCCCAGCAGTTGGAGCATGTTCCACCCCACTTGGGTCGACGTGGGCGTGTTCCTCGGCACCATCGGCATCTTCTTCACCCTTTACCTGCTCTTCGCCCGCTACTTCCCGGTGCTGGCCTTGAACGAGGTGAAGTCCATCCTGAAAGTGAGCGGCGAGAGCTACAAGAAGGAAGCCGCCCATCATCATCACCACTGAGCGACATGGCGAACAAGGTCATTTACGCGGTCTACGAAGACCCCGAGCAGTTGAAGGACGGCGCGCGAAAGCTGGTGTCCAATGGCATTCAGGTGAAGGACGTGTATTCGCCCTTCCCCGTGCACGGCATCGACCCCATCATCGGGGTGAAGCGCACCCGCCTGGCCATCGCGGCCTTCATGTTCGGCATCACCGGCACCTGCCTGGCGCTGTTGGGCATCTGGTATTTCAACATCTTCGACTGGCCGATGAACATCGGTGGCAAGCCCAGCCAGGCGCTGTACAAGAACCTGCCGGCATTCATTCCCGTGACCTTCGAGTTCACGGTGTTGTGCGCCGCACACGGTATGTCGATCACCTACCTGATCCGCAACAAGACCCTGCCCGGCATGCCGGCCCGCAACCCGGACCCGCGCAGCACGGACGATAAGTTCATCATCGAGGTGCGCACCGCCGACAACCACGGACACAGCGCCGAGGCCATCAGCGAACTGCTGCGCGCCACCCCGGTGTTCGAGATCAACGAACGCCAGTACTGAGCCATGAGCAAGCGCATGCACAAGACCGCTCCCGCATTCGGCACCCTCGCCGCCACGGTGCTCCTGTTGGCCTCCTGCGGTGGCGACCCCCAGAGCCCTGGTGTGGAATACATGCCCGACATGTACCGCAGCCCGGCCGTTGAAGCGTATGTTGATTTCGGTCAGGACCCCTACCATTACGGTGAGGATGTGGCCAAGGAACAGCGCGAGCGCCAGAGCGCCCGGCTGCCGGCCGATGGTACCATCCCGTTCAGCAGCGACGCATCCAAGGCACAATTCAACATGCCCTATGCCTACCCGAACACGGTTGAAGGTTATGAGGCTGCCGGACTGAACCTGAAGAACCCCATCGCCATGACCGAGGCCACAGTGGAACAGGGCAAGGTGATCTATACCAAGTTCTGCCAGCACTGCCACGGCGTGAAGGGTGAAGGCGATGGAGCAGTGGTGAACAACGGTGGTTATCCGCCTCCGCCCAGCTACACCGGCCCCCTGAAGGACCTGCCCGAGGGCAAGGTCTTCCACAGCCTGGTGTATGGTAAGAACGTGGCCATGGGTTCGCATGCCTCACAGCTCAACAAGGAGGAGCGCTGGCTGGTGGCCATTTACGTGAAGTACCTGCAGAACGGCGGTGCGATGACCGGTGCGACCACCGCCATGGCCACGGATAGCACTTCGGCCGCACTTTGATCCCACGACGCTAACGGAAAAGCAGCGATGAATTTCAGCTTCAGCAATCGGGCCCCCAAGATCCTCATGGGTGTGATGGCGTTGGGTGCCGTGGCCACAGTGGTCGGCATCATGGGCGACCACACCGACCACCACCAACGCACGTGGGCCAGCCTGCTCGTGAACGGGTTCTTCTTCCTGGGCATCACCTTGGGAGCCCTCTTCTTCTATTCCCTGCAGAACGCCACCGAGACCGCCTGGAGCGTGCTGGTGAAGCGGGTGTTCGAAGGCATCATGGGATTCCTGCCGATCGGGGCGATCGCAATGATCGTGGTGCTCGCGGCCGGTACTTTCGGCCTGCATCATATCTATCACTGGATGGATGCCCGTCTTTATGACCCCAACGACATTGAACATTACGACGCGCTGATCGCCAACAAGCAGGCGTTCCTGGGCAAGGGCTTCTTCTGGGCGCGCACGCTTGTGTACCTGGCCGTGTTCTGGTTCTTTGCCACTTGGTTCCGCAAGCAGAGCCTCGCTATGGATCAAATGACCGGCGATTCGCTGGTGACGCGTCACTTGCTCGTGTACCGTCGCAGTGCCCTGTTCCTGGTGTTCTTCGCCGTGTTCAGCAGTACGCTGGCCTGGGACTGGCTGATGAGCATTGATGCGCACTGGTTCAGTACCCTGTATGGGTGGTATGTGTTCAGCGGTATGTGGGTGAGCGCGATGATCACCGCGGTGATCATGGTGTTGTACCTGAAGCGCAAAGGCTACCTGCCCCAGGTGAATAACAGCCACATCCACGACATGGGCAAGTGGGTGTTCGCGGTGAGCTTCCTCTGGAGCTATCTGTACTTCAGCCAGTTCATGCTGATCTGGTACAGCAACATCCCCGAGGAGGTCACCTACTTCCAGTCACGCATCAACGAGCATCCTGCTCTGCTGTGGGGCACCTTCTTCATCAACTTCGCCATCCCCATGGTATTGCTGATGAGCCGCGATGCCAAGCGCAATCCCCGGTTCCTGATCGGTGTGGGATCGGTGATCTTTATCGGTCACTGGTTGGATGTGAACATGATGGTGATGCCTGGCGCACTGGGCCACCACTTCCACGGCATCGGTCTGTTGGAGGTGGGCATGTTCGTCACCTTCCTGGGCCTGTTCATCTACACGGTGCTGAGCACGCTCACCAAGGCACCGCTCACCCCGGTGAACCACCCTTACCTGGAGGAAAGCGTACACCACCAGATCTGAACGTAGAACAACCGCACCCTTTAGGGGGTTGATATATCGAGCGAACGATGACGAAGTTGTTGATCCTGATAGTGGTGGTGCTGGGTATCCTGGCCATCGCGCAATTGGCCCGGGTCTATGAGCTCACGGCACGGCTCCGTGGCAAGCGGGAGGAGGATATCTCCGCCGCCGACAACCGGATGAACGCCATGCTGATGTGGCTGTTCCCGGTGGCCTACTTCGGTTTCTTCATTTGGCTTGTTGCCGCATATGGCGACAAGATGTTGCCGCTGGCCGCCAGTGCGCATGGCGTGGAAACGGACTGGTTGTTGAACTTCAACTGGATCATCCTGCTGATCGCTTTCGTGATCACCAACGTGCTCCTCTTCTACTTTGCCGGCAAATACGTGTTCAGTAAGGACCGTCGCGCGGCCTGGTACCCGCACAACAACAAGCTGGAGCTGATCTGGACCGTGATCCCTGCCGGTGTGCTGGCCGTGATCATCATCTACGGTCTCAATACCTGGAATAACATCACCGGACCTGCTTCGCCTGATGCGGTGGTGGTGGAGCTGTATGCCAAGCAATTCGACTGGACGGCCCGTTACCCTGGCGCCGATGGTGCGCTGGGTGCTTCCGACTTCCGCCTGATCAATGGCACGAACCCTTTGGGCATCGTGACCCCCGAAAGTGTGAAGCTGCGTCTGGACGAAATGGACGCCGAGATCGCAGAGATGGACAGTGTGCTCGCGCACAGCGTACTGCCCGATTCAAAGGCCTCTGAGCTGAAGGCCCGCCTGGAGCGTAGCCGTCGTCAGCAGGCCCGTGTGGTGAACCTTCGTACGGTGATGGAGCAGGACATTAAGGAGAAGGGCGAGGCCAGTGTGTACCTGCGCGGTGCAGATGATATCGTGACCAAGGAGTTCCACCTGCCGGTGCACAAAGAGGTCAAGTTGGTGATCCGTTCGCGCGACATCATTCACAGCGCCTACATCCCGCACCTTCGTGCCCAGATGAACGCTGTGCCGGGCATCAACACCACCTTCAAGATGGTAACCACGACGACCAGGGACAGCATGTGGATCGCGGTGGTTGTTGTAGACACATACAACATTGTTATGGTGTTC
>CAZQFG010000155.1:0-7081 GCA_964592515.1 uncultured Chryseobacterium sp.
TCGCACACATCGTGCAGCAGGCGGAACACGTTCTCGCCCTTGGCCATGCCGTTCAGGTGCAGGATGCCGTAATCGGTGAGCAGCAACAACTGGCGCTCGGAGGGTGCCTCGCGTTTTTCGGCCCAGCCCTTGCCGGGGTGTTGGCCCTCGCTTTGTTTGTAGGGGTACTCCCAGTAGCGCAACTTCCATAGGAGGTCGAACACTTCACAGTCCGGCAGGGCGCGCTTGTCCTCGGGGTAGTGCAGGGGCAGGCAAAGGGGGATGTTGAATTTGGCGAAGAGGTTCTCGCCCGTGGGGTTGGCCTTGCTGGGCGTGGCACCACCGGCCTGCAGCATGAAGGTGGTGCGAGTCAGTGGCGTGGTGCCGATCACGCGTCCTTCGAACTCCTTGATCTCGAAGAGGGTGAAGAGCTCGTTGTTCATGCCCGTGCTCAGGCTCAGCCCGAAGCTGTGCGTGGCGAGCAACGGTGGTGCCTCCCCGGCTCCAACGGAGGTGGGCAGCCAACTGGCGATCACGAGCAGCACCACGGCGATCGAACGCATGCACCAAAGATACCGGTGCGGAGGTGCTTCAATGAAGAAGGCCCTCTGGAACCGTGTTCCAAAGGGCCTTCAACGGGGTAGGGAGGTCTACTGCTTGATGAACCTGGTCCGTCCGATCCGGTCGTTGCCTTGGCTCAGTTCAACTTGGTAGGCACCGGCCTCCAGGCCTTGCAACGGCAGCTCGAACTGGTAGGTGCCCGGGGTGCCGGCGGTGGTGCCCTGTTTGGCAATGCGCCCGCTCTGGTCGATCACCGTCCACGACAAGGTGCCCTCGCTCGGCAGGTCGAGCGTGACGTACACCAGGTCCATGGCCGGGTTGGGGTGCAGGGCGATGCTGGGCGTGCGGCCTTGGAAGTAGACCGGTACCGCGTGCGAGTAGGTCACCGTACCGTCCTGGTCCACTTGTTCCAAGCGATAGTAGCTCAGGCCCGGCAGCGGTGCGGAGTCCTTGAGGCTGTAGTCCAAGGTCTGCACCGAGTTCCCGGCCGCGTTCACACGACCGATCTGGGTGAAGGTCTCCCCATCGGCCGAACGCTGCACGTTGAACCATGCGGAATTGGTCTCGCTCACGGTGGTCCAGAGCACATCCACATGGGCCTCCGCGGCCTTGGCATCGAACTGCAACAGCTCCACCGGCAGGAAGAAGCCGCAGGTGAGGATGCCTGTGTTGGAGAAAGTGATGGTTGCGCCCGAGTTGTTCGCCGAGGCATTGCTCACGTACAACATGTACACCTGGTCCACGCCCACGGTGAGGTTCTGCAGCCATTGGTCGCCACCGGCACCTTCGGTAAGGTCAACGGCCACTCCATTGAGGCCCGTGGCACCACCGCCCGCTGTCGAAGTGGCGAAGGAGCATCGGATGGGTGTGTTGAACGGCGAGAAGGACAGCGCTTCGCAGGCACCCGACCAGTTGGTGGAGTCGTTGATCGTATAGCTGAACGGACCCCACAGGGCGAAGTTCAGGTTCGTGCCGGGCACCGTCGGTGTCAGGGTAAGGCCAAGGGCGCCTGCTGCCGTGGTGGAGAAGGCATACCATGTACCATGGTTCTCGCCGCCCGAGAGGCATCCGTTCGCCGGTGCGATCATGTCGCCCACACTGCCCGAGTTGGTGCCACCCACGTTGATGGGTCCGTTGGTGCAGATGATGTTGGCCCCAAGGCAGTCCTGGGGGGGGGCTTCGGGTGGTGCACAGTTCGCCACGAAGGTGTAGTTGCCGCTTACCGCCGGAATGGCGGAGTGGTACTGGGCATAAGGGCTGCCCACCAGGTCCAGCGTCCAGTAGTTGTCCGTGGGGAAGTAGCCCAGACCGCTGTAGGTGATCGAGACCACATCACCGGCATCAAGTCCAAGCAGCACCTGATTGAACGTACCGGACTGGATCGTGTACGTGCTCGGCGAACCGCCGTTGATCGTGACCGTGATGGTGGAACCCGCCCAGCCGTCACCGAACACATCGTACAAGCGCAAGGCGTAGACGCAATCGGCGTTCGGGTTGAACGCGCTCTGGCATTGGACAGTTGCTGCCCAGCCTGCAAGGTTCACAATGTCATCGCTGGTCATGGCCACGGTGATGCAGCCGGTCGGATGGGTGGATGTGAAGGGGCCCGGAATGGTGTTCCCCGTGAAACCACCGGGACCCAAGGTCTGGTTGCACCATCCTGCAGGTCCACCGCAGGTCGGCAATCCCCCCGGTCCGATGAACTGGGTGCCGTTCACGTTGTATGGCGAAACGGTCGGGCCATTATAGATATACACATTGTCCCAGCCGTTCTCCACACTGAACGCGGAGAATGCCAACGTTACCGCATCGCCCGCCACATCGGGACAGTAGGTCTGCGACCAGTATTGGCCCCAGGTGCCGGCGGGTGGAGGATAAGGACCGGCCGGTGCGCAAGGTGTTTGAGGGCCAGGGGGGTCCCAGCACCCGTTGCCTCCCTGGTTGCCAGGGTTCTGGTTGGTGGCATTGAAGTAGTTGCCATTGGGACCTCCCGGATCGTACACCTGCGTACCGCATAGGCCGGTGGGAGGCGGTGGCGGTGGCGGCGGCGGTTGTGGCGGGCCACAGCGCAGGGTGGCCGCCCAGCCACTGTTCACAATACTTATGTCCGTGGTGAAACGCAGGGTCAGGCAACCACTGGGATGCGTGCTGACGAAGGTGCCGGGCAGGTTGGTCCCGGAATAGGTGCCCATGATCGGTGCGAGCACATCGGGACCGTTGAAGATGGTGACGAAGTCGAAGTTCTGCTCGGTGGCGAACTGCGTGAAGGTCAATGTCACCACCTCGCCCGGAACAGAGGGGCAGAACGTGGTGGTAAAGAACACGTTGTTGGCATAGTTGCCTGTGGCGCCACCGGGGTCATAGCTGATGGTGCCGCAAATGCCCACAACGGGCGGTGGTGGGGGCAGGGGCGGACCACAAGAGACCATCAGTTCCCATCCCTGACCCGTAACGCTTGCGTTGGAGGTGAAGCGGATGGTGAGACAGCCCGTCGCGTGCGTGGAGATGAACCCGGGGGGGAGGTTACCGCCCGAATAGGTGCCCATTACAGGGGAGGCGGTGGTCGGACCATTGTAAATGGTCATGATATCGCTGTTCGCCTGGGTGTTGAACGAGACGAATGCGAGCGCCACGACATCCCCGGGGTTCTCCGGGCAGAAGGTCTGCTCATAGATCTCGTTGTTCCCGTAGTTGCCCGATGGTCCACCGGAGTCGAAGTTGGTGATGTCGCAACCATTCACAGGCGCAGCGGCCGTTTGCCGAGCGCAGATGTTGAACAGCCCCACGTTGCCTGTCTGGCGCCAAACACGGAGGTACACCGTACTGCCCGGGGTCAATCCGCCGAACAACTGCTGCGGCATGGCCGCGCCGAATGAGCTTCCGCCCACCTGGCAGTTCACCGGAGGAACAAGGGCCAGTGTAAGGTTGCTGGTGGCGCAACTGCCGCTCGCCACTTGGTACAAGGCAAAGGCGGCGTCGGTCAGGGTCACTCCCTGTGTGTTGAACTCCAATTGACCGTTCGGAGGGACCACCGTGCTGTACCAAACGTCGTTCTGCACAGGCGTTCCACAGGCCGGAGCGGGTACACCCAATGTCAGGCCTGCCGATTCGTTGGAGGTGGGCACAAGGTTGCACGACAAGCTGGGTACCAACGCGATGGCGCCACACGGGTTGTCGTTCGGTGGGGGTACGCTCTCGGTCACGCACAGTTCGAACGTGCCGTCGAGGGGAGCCGCCTGGGGCCACACCCGCACATAGATCGTTTCGCCGGGGACCAATGCCGGTGCAATGGCCGGTGTGATCGTTTGGCTGTTGATCCGCGGCATGAGGTCCGTGGCCGTCTGGTTGTCGTTGCAGGCGATCTGGGTCAGTGCCCCGGCAAAGCCTGGCGGATTGCACACCGATCCACCCACACTGAGACGGTACCAGGCCATCGCCATGTTGGTGTGCGTGCCGGGGAAGGTGTTCACCGTGAAGGCACCTGATGCCGGGACGGTCACTGCGAACCAGACATCCGCATTGGGAACGCCACCACAGGTGGGGGCACCGATGGTCAAACCGGCAAGGTTCGTGGGCGTGGCATACTGGGTGGTGTACAGACCAGGTGTACAGGTTACCGGGGTGGGCATGTTCAACGCCCCGCAGGGGTTGTCGTTCTGGGGCGGCACCGGTTCGAACGCGCAGATGTTGAAGGTGCCCATCTGGCCAATGTTGTTCTGGGGCCAGACCCTGATGTAGATCGTGGAACCTCCGACCAGACCACTGAGAAGCGTGGAGGGTGGCAGGGTGGCATTACAGGAGCCGGGTACCAAGGTGAACGGTCCGGCGCAACTGGGCGCCGTGTAGAGGGCCAATGCCAAGCTGGAAGCGCTGATCAGGGACGTGTTCACGGCCAGGTTACCCGATGCCGGGACCACTGCGCTGTACCATACATCGCGGCCGAAGTATGCGCCGCAACCGGGCGCTGGTATACCCGTGGTCGTTGTGGCCCAAATGTTGCTGGAGGCCTGGAAGGTGCACGACGTACCAACGGGAAGGGCCGTGGCGGTGCAGGGATTGTCGTTGGGCGGGGGCGATGGCACCGTGCAGGACACCACCAGCGTTCCCGTCAGGCCGGCGTTGGCCACACAAGGGTCCTGCAAAATGCGGATGCGGTAAACGTTGTTCACCTGGGGGCTGAAGGTGACCGTGGCCGGTCCGTTCACCGGGCCGCACCCATCATCGTCATAGGTGGAACCGAAATAGCCTGCGGCCACGGCCGCGAAACCTCCCGTGGTGATGGAGATGGTGAAGTTGTTCGCCGCAGGGCTGGTGCACAGGGAAAAGGTGTACACGTTCCCCTGGCAGAGGTACATCTGCACGTAATTGCTCGCCGTGATGGGGGTCGTGAAGGTGGACGGACACACCGCGCAACTGCTCGTTACCGGAGTGCCATAGCTGGCCACACCGGGAGGGAAATTGCTCGGCCAGACAGGGGCTGCAGCGGGTACCGTTGGCGCCAGCCAATTGGCGGCTGGAACCTGAATAGGCCCGGCAATGGCACCCGTGCATTGGCCAACGACACTGGACGTACTGGCGAAGAAAAGCCCGATGGTGAGCAGCAGGGGCCAAGCGCTGCGCAGGCGAACGCGGCCCAAGATGCTTTGGATGGAGTAACGTTTTACCATTATCGCTGGTTGTGGGTACATCGAGGTCCCTCCGTGCCGGGGCGAGGTTGCCGAAATGCGGGTTAAAGATAGCGCCGCAGAGTTGTTAACACACCGATGTGAATGCCGTCGAGCCTGCCCTCAGGATCCCAAGAGATCTCAGTGACCAACGGTTATGGCAAAGACGGGAAGACCCACAGGCCGTTGCCTGCGGGTCTTCCGTTTTCGACCACGGTCTTTCAACCGTGGTTCAACAAGGCCTTATTGCCGCATGAAGCGCGTGTTACCGATGACCACACCCGAGGCATCGACCACCTCGAAGAGGTAGCTGCCTGCCTCCACCCGGGTCAGGGGCACGTCCACCTGGTTCATGCCTGCCGTTGCGCTCATGGACGACTCAAGCACCAAGCGGCCGCTCATGTCGAGGATCCGCCAGCGTACCTCACCCTCCGCGATCAGGTCGAAGCTCGCACGCACCGTTTCTCCGGCCGGGTTGGGGAACAGACGCAGCGGAATGTTGCCCCTGCGGAATACCGCGGTCACCACTGGTGATAGACCGGCCGTGCCGTCCGTATCCACAGTGCGCAAACGGTAGTAGTTGGTCCCGTTCAGCGGATCGCCGTCCACAAAGGCATAGTTGGTGGTCAGTTGGGTGGTGCCCGCGGCAGCCACCTGACCGATGGGCTCGAATTGGGCTCCATCACCTGAACGTTCCACCAGGAAGTGCGAGGCGTCCTTTTCACTTGCCGTGATCCAGCTCACGTCCACGTTGTCCTCATTGGCACGTGCGGTCAGGCTTAGCAGTTCGACCGGCAGCACGATCGTGCAGTCCAGGATGTTTGTGGGGGTGTTGTTCCAGTTCAGGGTGAAGTTCACCCCGTTCATGGAGAAGTTGTCCACGTAAAGCAGATACCACTGGCCAGCGGTCACATCAATGTACCGAGTGAAACCATCGCCGCCCGCACCTTCGGTAAGGTCGACGCTGGAGTAGTTGAGGCCCGTGGCGCCCTGAATGGCCGAGTACGAACAGCGGATGGGAGGACTTGGCGGCGGACAGGTCACCCCGCCGGTGAAGGGACCCCAAACGGCCCAGTCATAATCGGTAGGGGTGGGCGGTGCGATGTTGAAGGCCAATTGGCCGGAGGTCTGCGCCTGGAAGCGGAACCATACGCCCTGGCGCTCATTGGAGGAGAGACAACCGCGGTTCGAAGCGTTGAGGTCCACCACACCACCCGTGTTGGTCGGGTTCTGGTTGATCACCTGGGTATCGCAGACCGGAAGTGCGCCCACGCAGTCCGAGGGCGGGGCCGGAGGTACGTTGCACAGGGCGTCCACCACGAAGGCGGTGTTCGGTCCGGCCGTGGGCGGGCTGGTGCTGCCGTAGATCAGGCCACCGCTGCTCGAAAGCACCTGGTAGCCGATCTGGTTCTGGAATCCGCCTGCAGCCGTATAGCTGATCGTTACGATCTGGCCGAAGTTGGCGCCGAACTGGATGTTGCTCAGGGCGCCGTTGATGCTGTAGTTCGTGCAAACACCGCCCACACAGATCGTCACGAAGCTGCCGTTCCATCCATCCGCAGCGGTATCGGTCATGCGCAGGGTATAGAAGCAGTTGCCCGCCGGAGGTACCGTAGTGCGAGCACAGATCTGGAAGGTCCCGTCAATGCCACCCTGACGCCAGACCCGGATGTAGACCGTGCTGCCCGGAGCGAGGCCTGTCACCTGACCTGAGGGCATGGTCACACCGTTGGCGCTTCCACCCACCGAACACGCTCCGCCCACTTGCGTGAGGGCCAGCGTGCCTGCGCCGCAGTTGCCGGTCGCCGTGTACACGGCATACGCCGCATCGGTCAATTGCCCGTCGTCCGTATCGATCTGGATCACGCCGTTGCTGG
>CAZQFG010000156.1:0-7058 GCA_964592515.1 uncultured Chryseobacterium sp.
TCGCCCTCGATCTGCGCCAGGGCACCCTGCAGCTCCAGGAAGTTGGTGTTGGCCTTCAGGTCGGGGTAGCGTTCGGCCACGGCGAGCAGGTTCATCAGCGCACCGCTCAACTGCTTCTCGGCGGCCTGGTGCGCCTCCACGGTGGTGGCCTGCTGTGCGGCAGCGCGCGCGCGCGTCACGCTCTCGAAGGTCTCCTTCTCGTGCGCGGCGTAGCCCTTCACCGTTTCCACCAGGTTCGGGATCAGGTCGTAACGCTTCTTCAACTGCACGTCGATGCCGCTCCAACCCTCGGCCACCAGGTTCTTCCCCTTTACCAACCTGTTGTAGATGCCGATGGCGTAGAGGGCAATGAGCACGAGCACGGCTCCGATGACGAGTGCGATCATGGGGTGTAGGGTTGGTTGGATCTACACCGAATGTAGCGTCCAATGTCATTCAAACGGAACGCCCCTCGTCCGGAACTGGCCTTGGGATGGATGAAGGGCAGGCCGGGTGATACCGTGTACCTTCACGGCAGTGGCCCCTCACCCCGCCATGCGGCACCTGCTCCCCTTCCTGCTCCTGCTGCTCCTTGCCCCTTCCGCCGAGGCCAAGGGGCGCTTCTGGTCCTACACACTAACGGGCACCGCGTACGACCAAGCCACCAAGGACGTGCTGCGCAACACCGCCTTGATGATCGGCGACCAACTGGTGACCACCGACAGCCTGGGGCACTACACGGTGGTCATTGGCGGTGTGACCTGCGACAAGGGCACCCGCTGGCAGATCAAGCGGTGCAACGAGGATGCCTTTGGAAAACTGGTGGTGCGGCGCGTATTGAGCGCAGCGAGCATCACCATCAACAGCCACTGGAAGCAGTACGCCTTCTGCGAGAGCGGCATCACGCCCTGCCATGAGCAGCGGCGGGACCTGTTCGTGCCGTGAGGCAGGGTCATTCCTTCACGATGCGCAAGGTGCCCTTCGCGCCCTCGGCATCCCAAAGCTCGATCAGGAGCATGCCCGGCCGCAGGTCGCCCAAGTAGAGCGGTGCGCTCCACTGGCGCCCTTCCTTCAGCAGCGCTCCCGTAACGGAAAGGATGCGCCAGTGCGCGATGCCGTGTCCGGGCCATTCCACGAAGAGGTGATCGCGCGCGGGTGATGGGAACGCGTGAACAGCGGCCTCGGCGGCTTGCTCATGGAGCGCGGTACTGATGTCCTGGCCCAGGCGCAAAGTGGAACCGCCCACGACATACACGGCTTGGTCGCTGCCCAAGGCGAAGCCCTGCGAGTTGCTGGTGCCTGCGGTGATGTACCAAGCGCCGGTGCCATCGCTGTTCACCTTGCAGATGCCCATGTTGAAGAGAATGCCCGCGCACAGGTAGGCGTTGTTGTTGGCATCGAGCAGCATCTGGGCGTGCAGCAGGAAGTTGTTTGGGCCGTCGGCGTCGTTGTTCACCCAGAGCTGGTCGCCATCGGACGATGCTTTCAGGAAGGCCGCGCCACCGCTTCCGTTCAAAGGGAACCCGCTGACCACTGGGGCGCCATCGCTACCCGCCTCCACGCGGTAAGCGGTGATGGGATAGGTGTACTCCCAGCTCAATGATCCGGAGGGCGATAACTTCTTGATCACGCTTCCGCCGCCGCTCGCCGGGGTCCCATGGACGCAGTAGGTGTTGCCGAAGGCATCGCCGGCCGCATCGCCCACGGTGAAACTGGCCACGCCGAGCATGCTCCATATGGAATTGCCATCGCGGTCGATGCGTGCATAGCCGTTTATGTTGCCGGTAATACCCCGCGCGCTGATCACCAACTGACTGTCGGGCGTGAACTTGATGTTGATGGGTGCGCCGATGCCGGCCGGATCGAACCAGTTCCACACGGGCGTGCCATCGGACGCGAGCTTCTTCACTTGGGTGACCAAGCCGTTAGGCCCCATGCCCAGCCCCAGCACATAAATGTTGTTGGCCTTGTCCACCACGCACTTCCGGGTGGATGAACCGTCGAAGTCCGTCTCGTACTCCACGCGCCAGATCAGACCGCCGTCCGGATCGAACTTCATCACGAGGCTGTTCGCGTTCACCGGGTTGGAAAATCCGCTGGTAACGGTGCCGGTAACGATGGCATTGTCCTGCTGATCGGTGGCCACCCAGGTGGCGCGGTCGGTGCGGGTGGTGCTCGTCTGGTCGTAGGCCGCGTCCCAGAGCAGGTCGCCATCGCTGTTGCGCTTGGTGAGGGTGATATCGCCGCCCAGGTTGCTGTCGTAGTTCACCGTGAACACGTTGTTCTGCTGATCGAGCGCAATGGCGAGACCGTTGGTGGGCTGCACCCAATCCACGGTGACCTGGGCGTGGCTGGAAGCGGTGCACGAACCGCAGAACAGAAGGACGAGTATATGTGATCGCATGGGGAACGATTGCAGCACCAAAGTTCGACCGTTGGCGATCAGAAAAAAGTGACCATGCTCAGCTTAGTGGATGGCCCCGTTCATAATGCGGACGAGGCGGGCAGATGGCCGGATGGAGCGGTGAGGCAACACTACTTGGAACATGCCTGATGCCGTGCACAGGGCTGATGCCCTTCGTATGGAAGGTTTACCGCTGGAGGAAGGCTCTATCGTCCAACGCAATGAAGGTACAGTACCCAGCCATCCGTAATCGACGGACGCGCAAGATCATCGTTGCACGGTCCGTTACTGCTTCAGCAACCGCACTGGAGCGGCCCCGTTATCCGTCCGTAACAGGTAGGCACCCGGCGGCAGCGCCGTGAGGTCGAGGGCGTTCAGGCCCCACACCAGGCGACCAGTGAGCACCATCTGTCCCACGGCGTCGTGCAGCGTGTAGATGTCACCCCTACCCGTGAACGACACCTGCACTATATCCGTGGCCGGGTTGGGGAATACGGAGAAGGTGGGACGGGACTCCTCTTCCTCCACCCCGACCAACTGATCGTACACACAACGGCAGGAGGCGCCAGCCTCCTTCAAGGCCCCGCCGTGGTCAACACCTCCCCAATCGTGGTGCAAGTGCCATTCCCATGCGCTTGAGGCCTCTTGTGAGGTGGCGCTCCAGAAGAACCCATCCGTTCCCAAGTTGATGAAGGAGCCCATGTCCGACCGGACCCCGCCTGGCAGCCCCGTAAACCCGCTGATGTTCGTGGCAGCCGCATTGGGGGCCTCCCACAACGGCGACAACGCCTTCAGGGCACCACCTGCCGTGGAGGCGCCTCCGAACAAAGTGATGACCGGACCCCAGTCCGCGTCGGTGGGCATGTGCCAACCGGTGGGGCAAAGACCGCGCGCATCGGCGACGGTGTACCAGTTGTATAGCTTGCCGTACAGGGTGTCGTTCACCGCGAGATTATCGTAGGTGCACCATGCTCCGGCGGTCTGCGCGTACCAAGCATAGGGCACGTGCGGAATGCTGTCCCCGTTCGCATAGTGCGCTACGGCCAGGTTCTTCGCCATCCAGCATTGATCGCCGATCTGCACCACGGGATAGGAGTTGCCGTCGATGTCCGTGACCGTGGCGGGGCAACCACCCTGAGCCATGGCCAAGGTGGTGAACAGGGTGGTTATGACCAGGACGACGGCGTAACGCAGGTTCATGGGATGATCACTTGGGTCATCAAAACTCCCCTGGAACGTGCACACGGTCAATGACCGATGTCACACGCTCATGAAAGCTGCCTGCGCGAACGATCGGAGCTCACTCTCCCATCGCCACCCGCGCCGCCAGGACCGCACTGACCAAGGTCATTGGCGTGAAGATGAGCGTTTCACGCAGGTCCAGCGCGAAGAGGTTGCCGACGGTGTTGAGGGCGAAGAGGATACAGATGACCCACATCCCCCATTTGCCCAGCGCATGCATGGAAGGTGCGATGCGGCCCATGCGCACGAGCAGCAGGAACGCGAACAGCACCAGGAAGGTGATGCTTACAAGCGCTCCCACGGTGCGTTCCTCGGCGTTCTTCAGGCGCCCACCCCAGACCATTTCCGTGGGAATGAGCCCGGCTAGCACCGTGAGCTGGAACACGATGGCCGCGGTGAAGAGCACCAGCAGGGTGATCGAAGCGATGCGGAAGGGGATCAAGCGCATGGGCGTGGGCCGGGCATCAGCGTCCGTCGGGTTCGGATGACGCCCGAACAGGGTACCGGTGGAATGGATCCTCCTGGTCGTCGTAGTGGTGTATCGGTCGTTGAGCCCCGGCGATGGCCCGGAGGAAGTCGAGCATCTCGCCGAACAAGTAGACGTGTATCCTGCTCTGCTCCAACAGCGCATCGCGGTCCGGTACGGGGAAACGTCCGGTGCCATGCTGGCGCAGCAGGTAGGCGCTGGTATAGCTCTCATGCGCGAACGGTCGCTTGGGGTCCAGGTAACGGATATCCCCACGAACACCCTTGAACATCGGGTACGGTGGTTCACCATCGCTGTCGGCCACCATCAGGATCGGCATCGGGTAGCTGTGCGTGGTGATCGCATCCAGCACATGCGGCCACTTGTCGCGCACCTCGGCGGTGTCCGTCTTCCACTCCATGGTGGTCTCCAAGCTCACGAAGGCATCGGCGAGGCGTGGTTCATGCAAGGTGCACCACCCCTCCTGGGCGCCCCAGCTGTGGCCGATGTAGAACACCTTGCCGCCACGTCCCAGGCGCCGGGCGAACTGCAGCATGGTGCGCACACTGTGGCGATCGGGCTCCCACGTGAGCGGAAAGCCATAGGGCCTGTTCTCCAGCGGCCAGTGGAAATTGCAGGCCAGGAAGATGAATCCATAGGAAGCGAAGATCTCCGCCATGGCCGCGTTCTCATCGCTGAAGCCGCCCGAGCCGTGGTGGTACACGATCACCGGGTGTGCGGTGTCCTGGCGCAGCGAAGCACGCCGCGCGCGGGTGGGCAGGGCCATCAAGCTATCCTTCACTTGCTCCACCGTGAACGGTGTGTAGTCGATCAGGCTGTCGCTGTTGAAGGCGTAC
The DNA here is from genome assembly GCA_964592515.1 of uncultured Chryseobacterium sp. GTDB lineage: Bacteria > Bacteroidota > Bacteroidia > Flavobacteriales_F > PHOS-HE28 > PHOS-HE28. The sequence goes on from CAZQFG010000156.1 coordinate 4,949, forward strand.
CGGAGGTCGTAATCGATGAAAGCGCTGTCCATGCGCGACACGAGCTCCTGCCATACCCGCTGCAGCGGACCGGTGAGGCGGCGCTCGCGAAGCTGCGCGTGGGTGAGCCGCGGTGCGTTCGGCGCATCCTCCAGCGGGAACCAGGCCTGTACGAAAAGCGGTGCAGGGCCATCGTAGCCGAACGCGCTGTAGAGCAGGCTGTCGTTGAAGAGCAATGTGTCCGCGAAGCCGATGGGGTGCCGGGGCTGGGCACTGACGTACGCAGAAGCGAACACCCCCGTGCAGAAGAGCCAAAGGCGCATGCGCACAAAACCACGCGATCGGTCACGGAAGGTCGATCTCCTTGCCATATCCGGTCCGTTCAATGCCCCAACTTGAAGAGCAGGTTACGCTTCACCGCTGGCCATTCGTGCGGGAGGATGGAGTACACACAGGTATCGCGCAGGGTGCCGTCCGGCATGCGCATATGGTTGCGCAGCACGCCATCGGGCTTTGCGCCGAGGCGTTCGATGGCACGGCGGCTCTGGAAGTTGAAGAAGCTGGTGCGGAACTCCACGGCAATGCAGTCCAACGTTTCGAAGGCATGGGTGAGCAGCAACAACTTGCACTCGGTGTTGAGGGCGGTGCGTTGAACGGAGCGGGCATACCAGGTGGAGCCGATCTCCACGCGCGGCTTGTTGGCCTCAATATTCATGAAAGTGGTCATGCCCATCACACGGCCCGACAGGAGATCACGAACCGCCCAAGGCACCATACTTCCTTCACGCAGCAGCGCATTGCGGCGGTCGATCTCGGCGCGCATGCCCGGGCGATGGCACGATGGTGTACCAGAGCTTCCAGAGCTCGCCATCGCGGGTGGCATCGCACAGCTCGTCGTGGTGCGCTTGCGAAAGCGGTTCCAGAGCGGCCACCTGGCCGGTGAGCGTGATGGGTGTGAGGACTTTGGACATGGTGGCAAAGGTGGTGCAAGCGGTACTCAGGTGCGCACCAACGCTTCGCGCTGCAACATGCGCTGCAATAAGAAGAGCATACCAACGCACACCAGCAGCACACCGGTGAAGATCCACCATGTGCTCACATAACCCACCCAGGCGATCAGGTTGAGACCAAGGCTATGGCCGATGATGTGCGCCACGCTCCACGAGATGGTGTAGAGCGCCATGTACGCGCCGGGCTGGCCACGATCGGTACGCTCGTTGGCCATGCGGTTGGTGAAGGGGAAGCAGAGCATTTCGCCCACCGTCATAAAGAGCATGCCCACCCACAGGAAGGCCACTGTGGGTACCAGGTTGAGCACCGCGAAGCTGGCCGCGAAGAGCAGCACGCTGGCTTGCAGGATGGTGTGCAGCCCAATGCGCCGTTCCTCACACCAGCGTACCAGTTGCATCTCGGTGAGGAAAATGAGCAGGCCGTTGCTACCCAGGATGAGGCCGATGTACTCCTCGCTGAGCCCGTGCACCTGGCTGTAGAACAAGGGCACACTGCTGAAGTACTGCAGGAAGGGGATGCTGATGAGCGTGACGATAAGCAGGAAGAAGAGGTAGGGCCTGTCGCGATAGGGCGATGCGTGCACCAGACCATTGGCAGCTGTTGTGCTTGTTGCCATGGCCACGGGTGGTAGTCCGGTCCAAAGAATGAGCGCTGAGCCGAGGCAGGTGATGGCATCCGCCCAGAAGAGACCACTGAAGCCGCCGTGCGCGATGATGAAACCGCCCAGCGCCGGACCCAGGCTGAAGCCCAGGTTGATGGCGAGGCGCACGAGTGTAACGGCCCGCGTGCGCTGATCCGGACGGGCATATGCGCGAATGGCCACGAACATGGCGGGCCTGAACGCATCGCTGAGCACCATGAGCACGAACACGGCCGCACCGAAGGGCACGAAGCCTTTCACATACTGCAGGCCGATGAAGGCCAGGCCTGAGGTGACCAGTGCGCCCACCATGACGGTGCGGAAGCCCATGCGATCGGCCAGGCGACCACCGAGCCACGAGCCCACCACCGAACCCGCGCCGAAGCAGCTCATGATCCAACCCACCTGCTCCAGGCTGAGGCCCATGTCCTTGGTGAGGTAGAGCGAAAGGAAGGGCACCACCATGGTGCCGGCACGGTT
>CAZQFG010000157.1:0-7057 GCA_964592515.1 uncultured Chryseobacterium sp.
GCCAGGCGGCTCTTGTCGCGCGGATGGTCGTGGTGTACGCCGTGCACCACGTAGCGGAAACGCTCGCGCCACGGCGTGTTGCCCGGTATGTGGTACAGAAAACGGTGCATCAGGTATTCGATCAGCGTGAAGAAGAGCACACCGCCCAGAAAGAGCAGTAGCGTTGCGCCCCAGCTAATGCCCAGCCGCGCGGTGGAATACCAGATGCTTACCGCCCCTGCGGTCCAGTACAGGGTGAGCGGAATGGCAATGTGCGTGCGCGTGAGCGCTTCCAGTACATCGCTCTTGAAGATGCGTCCCGAAGCATTGGGCTTTGCAGTGGTGGCCATGGGCGTAGCTGAATGAACGGATGCAAAGGCATCCATTCATGGCGGATGTGCAGCTGATCTTCGTCAGTGCGAAGACAGGAGTGCGGTTGTCGCTTACTCCCGCACCACCAAGGTCCGCTCCAACACACCACCGCCATGCACCAGCAGCACATAGGTGCCGCGCGGCAAAGGGCCGAGGTCAAGGGTGCTGGTACGTGCGCCGTTCAGGCCGGCGAGTAGCACGGTGCGGCCCATGGCATCCACCAGTTGCAGGTGGTCGGCAGGGTAGGTGGTGGTTACAGTAAGCTGGCCGTGGGTGGGCGAGGGGTAGGCGCTGATGCGAGCCGACCCCGATGCCTGCTCCGTGCGGATGCCCGTGGTCTGGTCGCGCACCATGTATTGCAACATCATCATGTTGTCCTCGTGCAGCAGGTTATGGCAGTGGTACATGTAGGGCCATTCGGCCGGTGCGGGCTCCGTGAAGCGCATGATCAGCTTCACGCTCTCGAAGCGGTCCACCAGCACCACGTCCTTGGGTCCTTGCTCCCAGGCGGGTGGTGCCACCCCGTTCCGCTCCAGCACCGTGAACGATACGCCGTGGATGTGCATGGGGTGTGCCATGTTCGAGTTGTTCACGATGTTCCACACCTCCACGCTGCCCAGTTGCACCGTGTCGTTGATCACGCCCAGGTCGAACATCATCCCGTTGATCATGAACATGCCCATGCCCACCATGCCGTTGCCGGTAAGGGTCTTGGTGCGTGTGCGCACGACCTCGCTCAACTGTGGAGGTTCCTGTGCCACCAAGGTGGTGGGCACAGTGGTGATGGGCTCCGCGGTGGGCGCTGTAACGCGGATGCGCAACAGCGGGAAATCGATGCCGTTCAACGCGCTGCTCTCCCACAGCAGGTTGTTGGCGCCGGGCACGGTCTGCGGCAGTTCGCTGCCATGGCTCATCAGCAACAGGCTGTCGCCCTCCATGCCGCTCAGGTCCAGCAGCACTTCGGCGCGCTCGCCGTTGCTCAGCCAAAGGCGGTCCGTGGTGGCTGGCGCGGCCAATAGGCCGCCATCGCCACCGATCACTTGGAAGGTCCGTCCATCCTCGAAGCCCAGCACGTACACCCGCGCGTTCGATCCGTTCAGCAAGCGGAGCCGCACCACCTGCGCCGGACATTCCAGATAGGGGTCGGGTGTGCCGTTCACCAGCACGGTGTTGCCATAGGGCCCGAAGGCGAAGTCGCCGTTCGCAATAAAGGTGCGGTCCTGCACCACCACCGGGAAGTCGTCCACGCCATAGGTGCGCGGTAGTTCCAGTTGCGCTTCCGCTTCGTCCTGCACAATGATGAAGCCTGCCACGCCCATGTTGGCCTGCTCGGCCGTGAGCTCGTGCGGGTGTGGGTGGTACCAATAGGTGCCGGCGGGGTTCTTCACGGCGTACTTATAGTGCCATTGCGTGCCGGGATCGATCACCATTTGCGGACCGCCGTCCTGTTCGCCGGGCACATGCAGGCCGTGCCAGTGCATGCTGGTGATCTGCGCCAGCTGGTTGTGTACACGGATGTTCGTGGTGTCGCCCTTGTGCAGCACCAAGGTGGGCCCCAAGTACTCGGCACTGGCCCCGTAGGTGTTGGTATTTATGCCGGGGTAGAACTGGTGCACATGCTCGTCCACCACCAGGTCGAAGGTGTCCAGCTCCAGGGCCGGTGGAATGGCCAAGGGGTTCTGGGCAAGGGCGGTGTGGCAGAACAGGGCGGTGGCGAGCAAGGCGTAGATGTGGCGCATGGGGCAGGTCTTGTGCAAAGCTGTCCATGCCTACGCACGCAGTGGCTGACCTTCGTCAGTGCAGCGCGCCTGCGGTCCGGCGCACCGGGTGCGAAAAGGTGGCGCCATGCCGATCTTTGTACCATGCGTTCGCACCCCCAGTCGCTGCTGTTCGCCCTGGCCTTTGCGGCCGTGGCCACGCCCGGCGTGCGCGCCCAGGAGCACCCCTTCCTGGCCGCCTACACTGTGGAGGTGGTGGATGCTTCCATCCACATCGACTGGACCATCTTCGGCGGCAACACCTGCGATGGGCAGGAGGTGGAGCGCAGCACCGATGGCCTCCACTTCGTGGCCGTACACCGTATCGAGGGCCTGTGCGGCGACCCCTTGATACCGCGTCGCTACGACTGGTTCGATACCGCGCCCCCCGAACTGAGCCTGCTGCGCTACCGCGTGAAACTGGGCACCGATGGCTACAGCTCCGTGAAGGAAGTGCGCTACGAACAGCTGCGCAGCACCGAGCAGCGCTTCTACCCATCGCCCACCAACGGCCCCGCCACCCTGCTGCTGAACGTAACGCCCGGCACCGCGGTGGACCTGCAGCTGCACGACCTCACTGGCCGCGTGGTGCTGGTCCTGCAAGGCCTGGCCGGCCCGCTGCTGCGGCTCGATGTGGGCAGCCTGCCACAAGGCACCTACGTGTACCGCGCCGTGGCCGATGGCCGGGCCTTCGTGGGGCGGTTCGTGAAGGGGTGAGCCGTTCGCCTCAGCACACGCCCCCTCACCAACGCACCTACCTCCCCCGGACCGTCACGCCGGGCGTGTGCAGGCCTTGCGCGGTAGGGTACCCGGCGTCTCTCCCAAGGCTTACCGCCGGGCATTGGAGAGACGCCGGATAACCGCCGCCCCGCGCATGCTCCCCGCGCGGTTTCCGGCGTGACGGACCTAAGGGCGTAGTGCAAGTCGACGAGTGTAATACGACCTGCTCACCTATCAGAACGCACCCACGCATCCAACGCACCCACCTCCCCCGGACCGTCACGCCGGGCGTGTGCGGGCCTCGCGCAGTAGGGTACCCGGCGTCTCGCCCAAGGCTTACCGCCGGGCATTGGAGAGACGCCGGATAACCGCCGCCCCGCGCGGCCTTCCCGCTCGGTTTCCGGCGTGACGGACCTAAGGGCGTGGTGCGAGCCGACGAGTGTAATACCACCTGCTCACCTATTAGCACGCACCTACGTAGCCAATGCCCCCACCTCCCCCGGACCGTCAAGCCGGGCGTGCGTTAGCCTTGCGCGGTAGGGGGCCCGGCGTCTCTCTGAAGCCCCCCGAACGTGAAAAGCCCCGGCTGGAGGCCGGGGCTGGACTACCTAACTCCAGGGCTGTTCCGAGCAGGGCGGACGGTACTCAGGCTCGCCTGCGGCCCGTTACCCCATAACAACATACGATCAGACCACGCCAAAGGATACGATACGACTAAGGCCCGGGCGGGCCGTGATACGATCAGAACAAGCCGTGATGCGATCAGATCTAGCCGCGATACGTTCAGATCAAACCGCGATGCGTTCAGATCAAGCCGCGATACGTTCAGATCAAACCGCGATACGTTCAGATCGAGCCGTGGTACGATCAGATCGAGCCGTGGTACGATCAGATCGAGCCGCGATACGTTCAGATCAAGCCGTGATACGTTCAGATCAAGCCGTGATACGTTCAGATCAAGCCGCGATGCGATCAGATCAAGCCGCGATACGTTCAGATCAAACCGCGATACGTTCAGATCGAGCCGTGATACGATCAGATCAAGCCGCGATGCGATCAGATCAAACCGCGATACGTTCAGATCGAGCCGTGATACGATCAGATCAAGCCGCGATACGTTCAGATCGAGCCGTGATACGATCAGGTCAAGCCGCGATACGTTCAGATCAGGCCGCGATGCGATCAAACTAAGCCACGATGCGATCAAGTCAAGCCGCGGAGCGATCAAGCGAAGCCGCCATACGTTCAGACAGAGCCGTCGTCCGTGCAGACGGTGGCGCGATACGTTTGACCCGTCCTAAAACAGGATTGCAGTTTTGAGTTGATGTCCGAAGCTAGGTTTACGATCGTTTGATCGTCCTGACCTGGCTTTGCCATTGACCGCTTTGGGTAGTAGTTCTTCCAAGTTCGTCTCACGCAATGGACCCTTCGCCGTAGAGAATGGTGCACCGGTGGCCTTCCCTCACCGCCCCCCACCGTCTTCAACTGCCGCCGGTCCTTCGGCACCGGAACCTGCTCTATCGGGTAGCCGCGTTTCCTTGTTGCCGCCTTAGCCCTTGCCGTGTGTGGCCAGCTTGCGCACCATCTCCTGGGTAAGGGCAGAGGCATCGGGCCCGTAGGCGTTCACCAGAATGCCTTTGATGTGACCATCGGTGGAGCTGATGGCGTAGACGATGCTCTGGTCCTCGGGGTCGGACATGCCCTCGAAGCGATGGAACTCATCGATCTCGAAGGCTTCGGGATCGAGGCTTACGCCGCGTGCATCGCAGACCAGGCAGTGGCCGGCCATGGCCAAGTCGTCCGTGTAGCCTCGGCGTTGGAGGTCGTTCACGGCCTCTGAGAGGGTGCTGTAGGCGTGCATGCACTAAAGGTAGCGCGGCAGGGGCGGGGTGGTGCTGCACCCGTGACTATTGGTACGCACGGTGATGCTGCGCCCGCGCAGCGACCCGATGCGCGCTTGGAACAGCGGCGACCGGGAGGGTGTGCACATTACTCGAAGTAGTTGCCGTATGCGGCCAGGTGCGCACCCAAAGCGGCGCGCTGGGCCTCGGTGGCCGCGAAGTCGCGCAGCTGGTGGTGTATGGGCAGCAGGTAGTTGTGCAGCTGCTCGTGCGCTTCGCCCTCCATGGTGCAGCGCTCGAAGATGAGCCCGAACTCCTCCTCCAGCGCGGCCTTCAGCGTGGCGGGTTCTCCGCCGGCCGGGTCGTAGGCCTTGAGGATCCCCACCATGTTGGCGATGCCGGAGGTGGTCTCGGGGTTGGCTTGCCAGCGCTGGCCGTTGTTGAGGGTAACGGGGGGCAGGGCGTCGGTAGCCTTGGCATTCGCGCTATCCGGGGTGGCATGCGTTGGTGCCTCCTGGCCTTCGCCATCATGCGGGTGCTCGGAGCAGCTGCCGAGCAGCGTGGCGCAGAGAAGAACGGCAGGGATGAACTTGCACATGGTCGGGTCCGTGTCTGAACGGGCGGTCTTGTGCGCCCGTGTTGGCAGTGAACCTAAGGCACCGCTGTGCTTGGCCGCCTGACCATGATCAGGTAGAAGGTGGGATCGCCCTTCTTCACCGCCACCCCACCGTGCCCCCGCACAACCACCACGTCCGCCCGAAACCCATGTCCCGCAACACCTGCGCGGCCTGCGCACTACGCCCGCCGCCGGTGGCGCATACGGTGATGATGCGCTCCCTCGGCGACCAGCTCCGCGCACGCTCCAGTAGCTCGGTCAGCGGGATGTTGATCGCTTCCGGCAGGTGGCCGCTGGCATACTCGGCGGGGCTGCGCACATCCACCACGCGCACGCCGGGGGTGTGCAGCAGCGGCTTCAGGTCCTCGGGCTCCAGGCATTTGCGCTCGCTGGGCATCCGCAGCCACACCACCAGTCCGCTAAGCACCGTGATCGCGCCAATGGCCAGGATGGAGGCCGTGATGCCGAAGCGGTCGGCGATGAGGCCGGTGAGCAGTGCGCCGATGGTATAGCCCAGGTCGCGCCACAGGCGGAACACGCCCACGGCCTCGCTGCGCTGCTGCGGATGGGTGTGCGCGGCCAGCACGGCCAGAAAGGTGGGGTAGACCAGCGCGGTGCCGAGGCCGAGCGCGGCGCTGAGCGCGATGTAGGCGCCTTGCGCATTCACGAAGGGCAGGCCCAGGATGGCGATGCCTTGCAGCACCATGCCGATGATCAGCAGCGAACGGCGGTTCACCATATCGGCGAGCTTGCCGGTGAAGAGCTGGCCGAGGCCCCACACGGCGGGGTATACGGCGGCGATGAGACCGATGCGTTCCTGGCCGAGGCCCTCGTTCAGCAGCAGCACAGGCAGCAGGCCCCACAGCATGCCATCGTTCAGGTTGTTCACCAGGCCGGCCTGTGTGACGCTGCCCAGCGTGCGGTGCGTGAGGCTGGTCTCCATGAACACGTGCTTCAATTTCGACAACGCGCTCGTAGCACCCTCTGCCGCCACATGGTGCGTGGTGTCCTTTACCCAGAGCACGGTGAGCAGGAGGCCGATCACGGCGATGGCGATGCCCACTTGGAAGGGCACTGGCCGTGGACCGTAGTGCGCGGCGAGGTAGCCGGTGAGGAAAGCCATGAGCCCCACCGCGATGTATCCGGCGAACTCGTTGAGGCCCATCGCAAGGCCGCGGTCCTGCTCACCCACGAGGTCCATCTTCATCACCACCGTACTGCTCCACGCGAAGCCCTGGTGGATGCCGAGCAGGATGTTCGCGGCCACCACCCAGGCCCAGGCATCGGCGTAGATCAGGAGGAAGGGAACAGGCAGTGCGAGCAGCCAGCCGGTGATGAGCAAGGCCTTGCGGCCATAGCGCCCGGCCTTGACCATCTTGATGATCAACGGACAGGGCCTGAACTTGTCGCCCAAGGTGCCGTGGAGATATTGGAGGACCGCAAGGCGCGTGTCCCAGCCGGTCAGGTCGCCGAGTTCCAGCGGCCCCATCGGGTGGTTGAAACCCAGCCTAAGCGCCGTGTCGATGTCCTCGGCCGTCGCGGCGCCTTCCTGAAGCATCCACATCGCCTCGTTGCCGGCCATGGCCGACATGCGGCTGGTGGTCAGGCCGGGCGTCTCATTGACGACGATCGCCGTCTTGCCGAGTTGGGCGACATAGTCGCGACAGGCAGCCACCGCCTCGTCGGTGGTGGCCAGCCCGCGTACCAGCTCGACCAGCTTCATCTTCTGGACCGGGTTGAAGAAATGCAACCCAATGACCCGTGTCGGATCC
>CAZQFG010000158.1:0-7008 GCA_964592515.1 uncultured Chryseobacterium sp.
GTGCGGTCCCAGTCGCAGCTGGCGCCGAGCTTCTTCAGCTGCTCCAGGATCACACCGCCGTACTTCTCTTTCCAAGCGAAGGCATGCTTCAGGAACTCTTCCCGTCCGATCGCGCTCTTCTTGATGCCCTGCTCACCCAGCAATCGTACCACCTTGGCTTCGGTGGCGATGCTCGCATGGTCGGTCCCCGGCACCCAGCAGGCGTTCTTGCCCTGCATCCGCGCGCGGCGCACCAGCACGTCCTGAATGGTGTTGTTCAGCATGTGCCCCATGTGCAACACGCCGGTCACGTTGGGCGGAGGGATCACCACGGTGTAGGGCTCGCGCTCGTCGGGCACACTGCGGAAGTAGCCCTTGTCCATCCAATGGGCATACCACTTGCTCTCTGCGGTGGCGGGTTCGAAGCGCTTGGGGATCTCGGTGCTGGACATGCCTTGAAAAATGAAGCGGCAAAGGTAGGTTCATGTGGGCATGTGGACATGTGCTCATGTGCCCATGGAAATGCCGCTCCGAAGGAGGTCATCCGTATACTGCCAGGCCGCACTCCGAAGCTTCTGATCGAACGGCTGCGCACAACCATTGATCGAAGCACCCCATGAGCACATGAGCACATGCTACCCCTTCTTCTGTCAACGCCCTGTTAATGTTCGCTCCGAGGTATTCGTACCCACCGATACTTGCAGCACAAGACCATGCGAACACTGCTTTCCACCCTCCTCTTGCCGCTGCTGCTCGGGGCTTCGCTGCCTGCCGGCCAGAGCAACGGTCCTCGCATCCAATTCCAGCAGGAGGTGTACGACTACGGCACCATCGCCTTCGGGTCCGATGGGCGCTGTTCGTTCACGTTCACCAATACCGGTGATGCGCCGCTGATCATCCATCAGTTCCAAAGCAGCTGCGGATGCCTGGTGCCCTACTGGGACCGCGAGCCCGTTGCACCCGGCGCATCCGGTAACGTGCGACTGCTTTACGATACCCGCCGCGTCGGCCCGTTCCGCAAGTCGGCCACGCTCACCACCAACGACCCGGAGCGTCCGCAGATCGTGCTGTCCATCCGCGGTATAGTGCTACCTATGGATACCACACAAAAAACCAGCACCAACGGACAGTGACCCCCACCCTGTTAATGTCCTGTTAAGGTCCAGCAGCGTCCGGAACAAGCCCTCTACCTTCGGCGTATCAACAACAAAACACCACACAGCTTCACATGAAAAAGCTCCTCTTCTCCCTCTCGCTCAGCATCCTTTCCATCGGCGCTTTCGCCCAGACCCCCTCGAAGCCTGTTGGCGGCTCGGGTCCCCAGATCTCCATAGATAAGGAGTCGCACGACTACGGCACCATCAGCCAGGGCGCCAATGGTACCTGCGAATTCACGGTGACCAACACCGGCGACCAGCCCCTGATCATCAGCCAGTGCCAGGGCAGCTGCGGCTGCACCGTTCCCAAGTGCGAGACCCAGCCCATCAAGCCCGGCGCCAAGAGCACCATCACGGTGAAGTACGACACCAACCGCGTAGGCCCCATCAACAAGAGCGTGACCATCACCAGCAACGCTACCAACGCGCCCAGCAAGGTGGTCACCATCAAGGGTACCGTGGAGGCCGCTGCCACCACGCCTGCTACGCCCGTGAAAGAGGCCAGCCCCATGGCCCCTGTCGAGAAGCACTAAGGCACGGTACTTGTTCAGTCCACAGACCGATCAAGAACCCTATTGACCATGAAACAGTTCCTCCTCGCGTTCGGCATGCTGGTCCTCAGCGGATCCACGTTCGCCCAGACAGGCCCACAGATCTCATTGGACAAGGACGTGCACGACTACGGTACGATCCCCCAAGGTGCCAATGGCACATGCGAGTTCGTGGTGACCAACACCGGCGATCAGCCCCTGATCCTCACCAACTGCAAGGGGAGCTGTGGCTGCACAGTGCCGAAGTGCGATACCGAACCCATCAAGCCCGGTGGCAAGACCACCATCACGGTGAAGTATGACACCAAGCGCGTGGGTGCCATCAACAAAACGGTGACCATCAGCAGCAATGCCACGAATGAACCGGAGAAAGTGGTGCGGATCAAAGGCTCGGTATCCGCCGCGCCCGAGTCGCCCACTGCACCGGTAAAGGAAGGCAGCCCCATGGCCCCCGTGGAGAACTGATCGATAACACCAAGTAAGGAACCCCGCCAGCGACCCTGGTGGGGTTCTTCTTTTGGGCTGCATCCCCGCCGAAAGCCGATCTTCGCAGCGACAACCAGCCGCGCCATGCCAACGATCTCCACCAAGGGCCAACAGATGCCCGCCTCGCCCATCCGCAAGCTCGTACCCTTTGCCGAAGCGGCCAAAAAGCGTGGCACCCAGGTCATCCACCTGAACATCGGCCAGCCCGATATCGCCACGCCCGATGTGGCCCTGGACGCCATTCGTCAATTGGACCGCACCGTGATCGAGTACAGCCACAGTGCCGGTTACGAGAGCTACCGCAAGGGATTGGCCAGCTACTATGCCAAGCACGGCATCCACATCACCCACGAGCAGATCATCGTGACCAACGGTGGTAGCGAGGCCCTGCTCTTCGGCATGATGGCCTGTTTTGAGCCCGGCGACGAGGTGATCATTCCCGAGCCCTACTACGCCAATTACAACAGCTTCGCCCTTTCGGCAGGCGTGAAGGTGGTGCCCGTGCGCAGCACCATCCAGGACGGCTTCGCTCTGCCGCCCATCAGCGCCTTCGAGGCCCTGATCACCCCGCGCACCAAGGGTATCCTCATCTGCAACCCCGGCAACCCCACGGGCTATCTCTACAGCCAGGCCGAACTGGAGCGCCTCCGCGAGATCGTGCTCAAACACGACCTCTATCTCTTTGCCGATGAGGTGTACCGCGAATTCTGCTACGATGGTGCCACCCACATCAGCGCCATGACATTGGCCGGGCTGGAACAGAACGTGGTGCTGGTGGACAGCGTGAGCAAGCGCTACAGCATGTGCGGCGCACGTGTGGGGGCCTTCATCACCCGCAACGCCGAGCTGTATGCCTCGGTGCTCCGCTTCGCCCAGGCCCGACTCAGCCCGCCCACCTTCGGGCAGATCGCTTCGGAGGCGGCCCTGAACACACCCGACAGCTATTTCACCGGGGTGATCGGCGAGTACGTGCAACGGCGCGACATCCTGGTGGACGGCCTGAACACCATTCCCGGAGTGACCTGCCCCAAGCCCAAGGGCGCCTTCTATTGCGTAGCAGAGCTTCCCATTGATGATGCGGACCGCTTCTGCCAGTGGCTGCTGGAGTCGTTCAGCCACGATGGCCACACCGTGATGATGGCCCCCTGCAGCGGCTTCTATGCCGACCCCGCGACCGGCCGCAAGCAGGTGCGCCTGGCCTATGTGCTGGAACAACCCCTGCTGAAGAAGGCCGTGGAATGCCTCCGTGCGGCCCTTACCGCCTACCCCGGCACCGACAAGGCCGCCATGGCCAAGGCCGAAGCCGTGGGCTGAACTCTTCCCTGTCACTCATCGTGAACGCCCTTCGGTCCAACCCGGGGGGCGTTCGTCGTTCCGTAACCCTGGTTCATCGGATCGCGTTGAAGCGGTCGGCACCATGTGGTGGCCACCAACGTACGACCATGAGAAAGATCCTGCTGACCCTGCTGGTATTGATGGGAACGACGTCGCTCCTTCAAGCTCAGGAACGTGCCGAGCACCTGTACCAGTTCACTGTTCAGGGACTCACCACGCCTTCGGCGGAAAAGGTCTTTACCGAACTGATGGTGGGCTTTGATCCGCACCTGAAGGTCTCCCATGATCCACAGTTGCATCAGGTCCGTTTGCTGGCCTATCGCCCGCTCGATCTGCAGGAGGTGATCTCCCTGGCCGCCCAGGTGGGTGTCACGCTCACGCCACGCCGCATGCCCGGTGAACGGGTTGACCTCTCGATCGAATGAGCCCTGTATTGAACCTCGACCCAACGACCATGGAACGGAACAACACCATGAGCCACGCGATGAAGGCCCTGCTGCGCGCCACCTGCGCGTTGCTGCTGGTCCTTATCGGCGCGGGGGAAAAGGCATCAGCCCAATCCTCCAACACCTGCGCCGGAGCCAACCTGTTCACCGTGGGTACTTCCTGTTCGTACAGCGATTTCGATGTGGCCGGGACATACACGGCAACTTACAACCCAGGGACGTGCAGCGCAGGCAGCTTCGACGATGGGTGGGGCCGCTTCGTGGCAACGAACACCACCACCACCGTCACCTTCGACCCGGACAACAACCACCGACCGATCCTGCATGTATTCAGTGGTTCCTGCGGCTCCCTCACCGAGGTGGCATGCGTGGATGCCGGCTCCACCGGAACGAACGCCACGGTGACCTTTTCCACCACGGTCGGCACCACCTACTACGTGCGGGTCCAGCGACGACTGGACAACAACACCATGAACGGGCAGCTATGCGTGTGGTCCCCGCTGGCCAATGATAACCCCTGCGGCGCTGTCGCCTTGCCGGTGGGCGCTTCGTGCTCCACGACGGCAGGCACCAACGTTGGCGCCACCAATACCGCGGGCATTCCGGCACCCGGTTGTGCCTTCTACAGCGGCCAGGACGTCTGGTTCTCGTTCGTGGCGCCAGCGAGTGGCGGCATTGTATTGGAGAGCACCGCCGGTTCGATGACCGATGGTGGCATGGCCCTCTACAGCGCCACCGCCTGTGCCGGCACCTTCACCCTCATCGAGTGCGATGATGATGATGGTGCAGGCGCCATGCCCTATATCATCCGAACAGGCCTCACTCCAGGCGTGACCTACTATGTCCGGTTCTGGGAGTATGGCGGTGGCACGGGCACCTTCAACATCTGTGCTTTTGAACTACCGCCGCCCCCGGTCAACGACGACCCCTGCGGCGCCACCGCCCTGTCGATCAACACCACGTGCGTGACCACGTCGTCCAACAATGCGTGGGCCACGGCCACCGCCTCGAACCCGGCCACGGGCTGCGGTGAATACACCGGGGGTGATGTGTGGTACTCATTCGTCGCACCCGCCAACGGCGCGCTCACCATCCGGATGACCGCCAGCACCCTCACGAATGGTGCCATGGCCCTGTACAGCGCACCGACCTGCTCTGGGACCATGACCCTCATTGAATGCGATGATGCCGATGGCCCCGGAAATATGCCCTTCCTCACCTTCTCCGGCAATGACCTGGTGCCCGGCGACACTTACTACTTGCGCGTATGGGGCAACCTGAACGCCCAAGGCACCTTCGATCTGTGCCTGCAAACGGCACCGGCCACCGGCGATTGCTTCTACATCCTTCGCCTGTTCGATCTGGTGGGCAATGGATGGGGCGGATCCACGCTGGGCATCAGCCTGGGAGGTGGGCCCGTTGTGAACCATACCCTTACCACCGGCGACCAGGACGTGGTCTATATTCCGTTCACCAGCGGACAACTGCTCACCGCCACCTATACCGCGGCCGGTGGTTTCCAGAACGAGATCAGCTACTTCGTGCAACTGGGTGATGGTGTGGTGTTCGCCGATGGTCCGACGCCCGCCACGGGCCTCGTGCAGGCGTACTTCACCACCTGCATTCCACCAAGCCCGCCGCCAAGCGATTGTGCCGGAGGGATCACCGTGTGTGGCGACCAGGCGCTGAACGCCAACCCCAACAACACCGGGGTGAAGGCCGACCTGGACATCAACAACCGCGGTTGCCTGTTGAACGATGAACGGCAAGGCTACTGGTACCACTTCTCCATTGCTTCCTCGGGCACACTGGCCTTCACCATTGCACCCACCAATTCCTCGGACGATTACGACTTCGCCATCTGGGGACCCGCGGGTGCCGTTCAATGCCCGCCCTCCGCAACGCCCTACCGCTGCAACTACAGTGGGGCAACAGGTGACACCGGTCTTTCCACCACGGCCAGCAACAACTCCGAAGGTGCTGGCGGATCCAGGTGGTCCAACGCCATGACCGTGGTCGCTGGGGAGGTCTATGCCATGTACATCAGCAACTGGTCGCGCAGCGGTCTTGCGTTCAACCTCTCCTGGCAGCTTACCAACGGGGCCAGCCTGGATTGCACCATTCTGCCGGTCGAGCTGCTCAACTTCGAGGGCGAGGCCGTCGGTTCGGAAGTGGAGCTCGCATGGTCCACCGCCAGCGAAAGCAACAGCTCTCATTTCGTGGTGGAACGCCTGAACGTCGATGGCGACTATGCGCCTATCGGTACGGTACCCGCTATTGGCTTTGCTTCGAGCACCACCAACTACACACTGGTGGACCCCTCGCCCCTGCCGGGCACCAACCTGTACCGTCTGCGTGCGGTGGACCAGGACGGCTCCTCCACCACCTCCGATGTGGTGGCCGTGACCTTCCGCGCTGCATCGGGCGTATTGCGCGCCTTCCCGAACCCCACCGAGGGCGACCTGAACATCGACCTTGATGTGGTACATGACGGCAGCCACAGTTTGCGCATACTCGATGCGAGCGGACGCTTGGTGCGCGTGGTGCAGCAGTCCTTCGCCGCTGGCCCGCAGCGCTTCAGCACATGGGTAGGCGAATTGGCCGCTGGTCCTTACGAAATGGTACTTGAAGCGCCGGACGGCACCGTGCTGCAGACCGGACGCCTGATGAAGCAGTAACAGCGAACACCTGTTGCGCGCGCCGCGTGCACTGCCCCAACACGCGGGTGGTGCGCGCGGTGTTGCGTTTGGTGCATGACCACACACCACCGTGTCCAGAAAGGCAACGCTGACCAACGCTCCGCGTCTTCCTCTTGAACACCGGTCCGATGCTCCGCATGTTGCAAAGTCGATGGAACTTCTCTAAATTGCTCTTCGTAGGGGGCGGTCGGTGCAGGAGGTGAACATCCAAAACGGTCCGCATGAAGTTCATTACACGTGTTGTCTTCCCGGCCCTGTTGATCGCCATTGCTCCGGACCTGTTCGGGCAACAGGCCTCCGTGGCCGTGTTCCAGGTGTTGAACGGGGTGAGCTCCGAGGCCCACAAACAACTTTA
>CAZQFG010000159.1:0-6976 GCA_964592515.1 uncultured Chryseobacterium sp.
TAGCGCGCGTCGTTCGGGACGACGAGGTCGGAGGTTCGAATCCTCTCACCCCGACCAGACCTAGCCCTGGTGACGAAGTCACCGGGGCTTTTTCATTCGGGACTGAGCCAAGCGCAGCTTGAGCGAAGGCACGAATGAAAAAGTCCCGCGATGCACAGCAGCGCCAGTGGCGACGGTCTGTTGCTACCCCACCCAGGAAAGACCGACCAAAGGGAGGTCAATCCTCTCACCTGGACCGAGCCAAGCGCAGCTTGAGCGAGGTCGGAAATGGAAAAGCCCCACGATACGAAGCAGCGTCAGGGCTTGTGCCTGAAACACCTTTCCACAGATAACCAGTCCTCTGGCGACCCACGCATCAGCCCTGGCAAAGCGATGCTTGAAGCACACGAAGGAACGCCGCCCCATGTTCCTTCGCCCGAAGATCTCCGGCAAAAGCCAATTCCAGCGGTCATCCATTTTCGCGTTTGCAACCGTTCCTCTTCTTCTTCGCCCGTTCCGATCGCCGTTTCCGACCGTTCGCCGATCACCGTCGTTTGATCATCTGATCGCAGGCATCCATTTTGCCATTGAGGACGTCTAGTGAACAAGGACCATGTCACGCTCCTACAAAATATCCCTCATCCTCAAGAGCAAGAGCAGCCTGCCGGTCTACCGCGATCTGGCCAAGCTGAGCGACCGGGAACTGGACGAACACGTTATCGCCATGATCAGACGGATGCGCGCCAACGAAAGCGCTGTCATCGCACGCATGGTTCTTCGCCAGCCCACCTTCAGCTTGAACTGATGGTTGTTGATACTCGAAGTTGATCAAGGTCATGCTCGTCGAGCGTGGTGACGCAAGCCGTTTATATTTGCCCATCGAATCAGACCAGCCATGAGCGACCACCATTTTGAAGGGCATTTCCCCGAAGAGGCCGAACAGAACGAGATCGGAGGTCCTGTGTTATTCGCGCTGATGATCCTCGGGACCATTGTCCTGCTGATCTGGGCTGCTAGTTAGGTGGCCATCCCCCCATTTTACCTGCATTTCTCGGAAACTTTCCGAGTGTGAAGTTGTTCGTCCTGGACCAGGGCCTTCGGTCTATCGGTTCACCGGATAACTTGTGGACATGCGTTTGACGCCTTTATTGGCATTCACCCCGCGAGGCATCCACTGCCCGGTTGCTGACGTCCACATCGATCCGTGGCGTGGTGTGGATCGCGCCATCATCACCCATGCCCACAGCGACCACGCACGCGGTGGCAGCGGACACTACCTGGCCACGCCCGACACCAAGGCCTTGATGCACGCCCGCATCGGCGCAGACCTCAATATCGAAGCAGTCAGTTACGGCGAACCGATCATCATCAACGGCGTGCGCTTCAGCCTGCATCCTGCGGGGCATATCCCCGGCAGCGCTCAAGTGCGCGTGGAATACAAGGGCGAGGTATGGGTGGCCACCGGCGACTACAAGCGGCAGTTGGACAGCATCAGCACGGAGTTCGAGCCTGTGCGCTGCCACACGCTCATCACCGAATGCACCTTCGGCCTGCCCATCTACCGTTGGAAGGAGCCAACGGAGGTGTTCGCCGAGATCAACGCTTGGTGGCGCGACAACGCGACGAACGGGGTGTGCTCGGTGATCAGCGCCTACAGCCTTGGCAAGGCGCAGCGTGTAATGACCGGTGCGGACCGGAGCATCGGCCCCATTCTCGTGCATGGTGCTGTGGCCAACATGAACACCGTGCTGCAGCAGTGCGGATCGGAGCTACCCCCGTGGGAGCACATCACCAAGGACACGCCAAAGGAGCGCTTCCGCAACGCGCTGGTGATCACGCCGGGGTCGGCACTGGACACCTCGTGGACGAACCGCATGAAACCCTTCAGCACCGCCATGGCCAGCGGGTGGATGCAGTTGCGCGGTTGGCGGCGCCGCAGCAACATCGACAAAGGCTTTGTCCTTAGCGACCATGCCGACTGGGACGGATTGTTGCGCACCGTGAAGGAGAGCGGCGCTGAACGCGTGATCGCGACACACGGGTACACGGACCTGTTCAGCCAGTACCTGCGGAGCACAGGATTGGATGCGGCGGAAGAGACGACGGAGTTCGCTGGTGAAGCGGGCGCCGACCAGGGTCCGGGTCAGGGTCCCAACGTTGAGGATGGCACCCGTAGCGACGACCACTTGGGTCGACCCGAAACCCACGCGCCATGAACAGGGAGGCCCGATTGTTCGACGCCCTCGACGCCACCACCAGCACCACCGCCAAGGTGGATGCCCTGGCCGCGTATTTCCGCGACGCGGACGATACCGACAAGTTGTGGGTGATCGCGTTGCTGAGCGGACGCCGGCCTAAACGCCCGGTAACAAGCACGCAGCTGCGCCAATGGGCCGCGGAGATCAGCGGGATCCCCGACTGGCTGTTCGAGGCCAGCTACCACGTGGTGGGCGACTTCGCAGAGACGGTGACGCACATCGCTAAGCTGGAACGGCCGATCACACAGAGTCTTACGGAATGGGTGAACTACGTGGAGGACCTGAAGCACCAGGACGAAACGGAAAAGGCGCTGCGCGTAAAAGCCGCATGGTCTGGGTTGGAGGGCATGGAGCTGTTCGTCTTCAACAAGATCATCACCGGCGGCTTCCGTATCGGTGTGAGCCAAAAGATCATGGTGAAGGGCCTGAGCAAGGCCACCGGTCTGGAGGAGGACGCCATCGCGCACCGCTTGATGGGCGACTGGAGCCCGCACAGCACCAGCTTCCACGACCTGCTCTTTGCTGAGAATGTGGCGGACAAGGCCTCACGTCCCTACCCCTTCTACCTGGCCTACGGTATTGAAGGCGCGGAAGGACGCGCAGCCGGGGCCGGGCTGGAGGAACTGATGCCCCTCGGCGATCCATCGGAGTGGCAGGCCGAGCACAAGTGGGACGGTATCCGCGGTCAGTTGATCGTTCGCGGAGGCGAGCACTTCGTGTGGAGCCGCGGAGAGGAACTGGTCACCGACAAGTACCCGGAATTCCAAGCGTTGCGCGCGGCACTTCCCGATGGCACTGTACTCGATGGCGAGATCCTCGCTTGGAAGGATGGTTCGGCACTTCCCTTCGCGGAGATGCAGAAACGCATCGGGCGCAAGACAGTGGGCAGGAAGATCCTGAGCGATGTTCCCGTGGTGTTCATGGCCTACGATGTGATGGAATTCGGTGGCGTGGACATCCGTGACCGACCCATGAGCGAGCGCCGCTTGCTGCTGGAACACGTACATCGGGATGCCTCCCATCCTTCACTGCTGATCTCTCCCACCTTGGCCTTCAGTACCTGGGAGGAGATCGTTGAGCACCGCGAGAAAGCCCGCACCACCAGCATCGAAGGCCTGATGCTGAAGCGCCTCAGCAGCACCTACGAAGTGGGGCGTCGACGCGGCGATTGGTGGAAGTGGAAGGTAGACCCATTGAGCATCGACGCCGTGCTCACCTTCAGCATGCAGGGCCATGGCCGTCGCGCCGACCTGTACACCGACCACACCTTCGGGCTGTGGCACAATGGCGAGCTGGTCACCTTCGCCAAGGCCTACAGCGGCCTCACCGATTCGGAGATGAAGGAGGTGGATGCCTTCGTGAAGAAGAACACGGTGGAGCGCTTCGGTCCGGTGCGGCAGGTCGTTCCCGAATTGGTGTTCGAAGTGGCGTTCGAGGGCATCAGCATGAGCACGCGACACAAGAGCGGCGTGGCGGTGCGATTCCCTCGGATCGCGCGGTGGCGGAAGGACAAGAAGGCGGAGGACGCGAATACCCTGGATGACCTGAAGCGCCTGATCCGATGAAGGCAACGGCACCTCAGCTCGATGCGTGGTTCGCCGCGCAAGGCTGGAGCCCTCAGCCCTTCCAGCGGGAAGTGTGGGCGCAAATGGCCGAAGGGCGCAGCGGCCTGCTGAACGCGCCCACTGGCACCGGCAAGACCTACGCGGTGTGGGGCGGTGTGGTGAATCATGCGCTGCTGCATCCTTCCAAGGCGCAAGGGCTGAAGGCCATCTGGATCACTCCCCTGCGCGCGCTGGCCGGCGAGATCGCGGAGAGCGCGCAACGCATGTGCGATGGCGTGGGCCTGGACTGGAAGGTGGGAGCTCGTACCGGCGACACCCCCACCAAGGAGCGCGCCGCACAGAAAAAGGCCTTGCCCCAGCTGCTCGTCACCACGCCCGAAAGCCTGCACGTGCTGCTGGCCACCAAGGGCTACGCGGACCTCATCAAACACCTCGACTGGTTCATCGCCGACGAGTGGCACGAGCTGCTGTGCAGCAAGCGCGGCGTGCAAGTGGAGCTGGCCCTGAGCCGCCTGAAGGCCCTGCGGCCGCAGCTGGGCATCTGGGGCATCAGCGCGACGATCGGGAATCTGGAGGAAGCGATGACCGTCCTGCACGGCACGGCTCAACGCACCGATCTCGCTCAACGCACTGGCACCGTAGACCCTTCGGGTCGACTTGTCGGTGGCAGTGCTCCTGTGCTCGTTCGATCCACCATCCGCAAGCCCATCGAGGTCCGCAGCATCATCCCCGACGAAGTCGAGCGCTACCCGTGGGCCGGGCACCTGGGGCTGAAGCTGGCGCACCGCCTGCTGCCGATCATCGAGCAGAGCACCAGCACGCTGATCTTCACCAACACCCGCGCGCAGAGCGAGATCTGGTACCACCACCTGTTGGACATCGCGCCGGAACTGGCGGGCACCATCGCCCTGCACCACGGCAGCCTGGACCGCGAGGTGCGCGAGTGGGTGGAGAGGGCGCTGGACGAAGGCCGGCTGAAGGCCGTGGTGTGCACCAGCAGCCTCGACCTCGGCGTGGACTTCCGTCCGGTGGAGACCGTGGTGCAGGTGGGCGGACCGAAGGGCGTGGCGCGCTTCGTGCAACGTGCCGGGCGCAGCGGACACAGGCCAGATGCCGTGAGCCGCATCTGGTTCCTGCCCACCCACGCGCTGGAACTGGTGGAGGCCTCCGCCCTTCGCCAGGCTGCGGAGGAAGGTAGCATCGAGGCGCGCCAGCCGTTGTTCCGCTGCTTCGATGTGCTGGCGCAATACCTGGTGACGCTGGCCGTGAGCGACGGATTCTCCCCCGCCACGCTCTACGACGAAGTGCGCTCCACCTGGTGCTTCCAGGACATCACCCCGGAAGAGTGGGACTGGCTGCTCACCTTCATCACCACGGGCGGCAAGAGCCTTACCGCCTACGAGGAGTTCCGAAAGGCCGTGTTGGATGCCGACGGGATGATCCGCGTGCACGACCGCCGCATCGCGCTGCGCCAAAAGCTCAGCATCGGCACCATCGTGGGCAGTGAGAGCTACGCGGTGAAGCTGATCGGTGGCGGGCGCATCGGTACGGTGGAGGAATGGTTCATCAACCAACTGAAGCCCGGCGACGTGTTCTGGTTCGCGGGGCGCAGCCTGGAGTTCGTGCGCGTGCAGGGGCTGGTGGCGCAGGTGCGCAAGAGCCGCGAGCAGAAGGGAAAGATCCCCAGCTGGCAAGGTGGACGGATGCCGCTTACGAGCTATATGGCCAAGGTGCTCCGTGCGCAGCTCACCGATCCAGGAAGCAATGTGGAGATGGCCGCCGTGCAGCCCATCTTGGAGCGCCAGCGCGAAACGAGCATCGTGCCCACGGAGGATGAACTGCTCATCGAGCGCTTCGAGAGCCGCGAGGGGCACCACGTGGTGATCTACCCCTTCGAGGGGCGGTTGGTGCACGAGGCCATGGGCTCGCTCCTCGCCTTCCGCATGAGCCTGCTGAAGCCCATCACCTTCAGCATCGCCATGAACGACTATGGCTTCGAGCTGCTCAGCGACCAGCCCATCCCCATCGAGGAGGCGCTGGACAACGACCTGTTCAGTCCGCAGGACCTGCTGAGCGACCTGCAGCGCAGCCTCAACGCCACCGAGATGGCCAAGCGTAAGTTCCGCGACATCGCCAGCATCGCGGGGCTGGTGTTCAAGGGCATGCCCGGGCGCCCGCTAAAGGAGCGGCACATGCGCGCCAACAGCGGCCTCTTCTTCGACGTGTTCCGCGAGCACGAGCCGGACCACCTGCTGCTGCGCCAGGCCTATGATGAGGCGTTCGACGTGCAGATGGAGCTTCCCCGCATGCGGGAGGCCCTCGAGCGCATCCAGCGCCAGCGCATCGTGCTGAAGGATCCCGGCCGCTTCACGCCATTCGCCTTCCCCATCCTGGTGGACCGCCTGCGCGAGAAGCTTACCAGCGAGCAGTTGGAGGACCGTATCCGGAAGATGACGGAGCGGTTGGAGAATGCGTAGCAGGTAGAATTAGTCTGACTGTGCGATTTTCGGGGAATCGTTTCCCTCATGATGTCGGAATTGGCCATACTGGGAAGAAAGCGGACGATCCTGATCGGGATTAGCATGCTTCTCGTATCCATCCACACCATCTACTTCTTTCATGCCATAAGACCGGACGTGGATGCCAAGAAGCTCATCCAGCAGATCATACGCTTTCTCATGACCCTTGGCCTTCTTCTCGTCGCATACAGAGGAAAGAAATGGGCGACAGCAGTGTTGTTGGTCCTGTGTTCGCTCGCGGCGTTGGGTGCTATGATTGGGCTGGTGACGCTCGACAGTCCCTCCTGGATGGCAAAAATCCCACTACTTGTCATGGCACTCGTCTATTCGATCGCGATCTATCTTTTCGGGTTCTCCAAGAGCTATAAAGCGTTCATGGAGCATCAGCGTATTACAGGAACGGAACGCACATTACCGCATGGACCCATGTAGTGCGCTCGGGCAGCGCGCAGGCCGATGGGCTTTTACACTTGCGGGTGCCTGCAGCCCGAACGTGGCCTTCTGGGCATCGTGAACCCCATGGACAACCTGGACACACAATGACGACATCTTCGTCAAAACCTTCGCAAAACCAACCCCAATTGACCGATAGCACGAAGATCCTCCCCAGCCGATACTTCCGGCGATAAACGAAGATCTTCGCATACCCAACGTT
>CAZQFG010000160.1:0-6958 GCA_964592515.1 uncultured Chryseobacterium sp.
CGGCCAGGGCGGCAGGGCCCTGCGGGAGCCCGCGGGGCGCGTAGCCCAATTCGCGACGGGCCTTATCCAGCACGAAACCGGTGTGTGGCGGGCGTTTAGCTGGCTGGCCCAGTGTATCGCTCTTCACCGGGGTGACCACGGAAGTGTCCAAGTGGAAGAAAGCGCCAACACGCTGCACCAACTCCAGAATGCTCATTCCGTCGGGCCCCGAAAGATTGAAGATGCCACAAGCACCGCGTTCGGCAATGCGGATACAACCGTCGGCCAGGTCCTCGGCCAGGGTGGGCATGCGCCATTGATCATCCACCACTTTTATCGGCTGGCCCTTCTCCAATGCACTCTTCGCCCAGAGCACTACGTTGCTGCGGCTCAGGCCCGGCGCCACGCCGTACACAATGATGGTGCGTGCAATGGCCCATTTCGCGAGTCCGCTGTTCATCACGACATGCTCCGCATCGAGCTTGCTCTGGCCGTAGATACTGAGCGGAGCAGGCACATCCTCTTCCTTGTAGGGACCCGCCTTTCCATCGAATATGAAATCAGTGCTGAGGTGAATGAAATGGCAATTGTGCTGTCTGGCGGCGTTCACCAAGTGTTCGGTGGCGACCACGTTCTGCAGGCGGCAGGTTCCGGGGTCCTGTTCGCAGGCGTCAACGTTTGTCATGGCCGCTGTGTGAATGACCGCATCTGGCCTCACCATGTCGAATACCGCACCCACTTCAGCCTTATCCGTAATGTCCATGGCCATGTAGCGCTCGGCCAACGGCTCAGGACTGCGATCGGCACCACGTGAAGTGGCGATCAACTCCACAGATGCATTGTTCCGTAAAGCGGCCACCAACTTCTGGCCCAACAGGCCATTGCTACCGGTAATGAGGATCTTCATGGGACCGCGAAGAAAGCGATGGTACCGCCACCTTGGTCACTTGCGGCCCAGTTCGTTGAAGTAGCCCTTGCTGCCGCCCAGGTTGAAAAAGCTGATGAACAAGGCGATGTAGCTTAGGTAGAACAGGGACTGCACGGAGACCACCAACTTGCCAAAGCCCGAGACCGGATAGTACTCGCCGAAACCGATGGTGCTGGTGACCATGAAACTCACGTAGACGGCATCCGTCCAGTGGGACAACTGCTGGTTCAAGTAATTGCCGGCCATGTGGATGACCGCGAAGCTGAAGACCACCTCCAAGTAGTTGAGGAAGATGAGCAGCTTGGAGCGCCTGTATGATCGTGGCGAGGGGAAACTGTCCGAAGCAAAGATGAGCGTGGGGATGTACACAATGGTCTCGGCCATGAGCCACACGACCAGGAACACAACGAACCCGTTCTGCCACCATCCGAAGTGCATCACGAACAACGGGAACAAGGTCTTCAGGACCACGAAGGCCTCAATTGCGAAATCCTGGTAAAGCGGTCCCTTGCGCCAGAACATGTGCTTGATGTACATCCCCGGAAAAAGGAACTGGCTGGCCGCCAATGATAGTCGAACGAGCTTTTCCAGACCTGCATCCTCATCATAGGTATTGTTCCAAACGGCATGCAGGTTCTCCACGCGCCGTGCGATGGTGGAATGGCGATCGCCATTCCGTTGTCCTTTGCCTACGATAAGCTTACGGAGCGTGTCACGCATGAATCCTCCCCTATGACTTTGTGGGAAAGGTAGAAGCGCATTGGTTACCAAAAGGCGACCAATGTCAGTCTCGTTCAGGTCCTACAGGTCCCAAACGGTGCGGCGCCTATGGAATGGCTGCTTGATGCGCTCCTTGTGCTTGAGCACGAAGGCCATGACGAGATAAGCCACCAAGTGCACACCGGCCGTGATGAAGCTGAGGTAGATGAAGCTGAGGCGGACCTCCTCGGTCTTCACGTTCAGCTTCTGGGCCCACCATTCGCAAACGCCGAAAGCCTGCTGTTCAAAATAGGTCTTGATACTGGCGATCATCGTAGTTCCTGTTGCGGCTATGCTTCAGACGGTCCTCTTCAACAATTGGTTGCCAATGCCGCAAGATAAGCATCGCTTGGCCGAGCAGTAGGTGTTGCGCAGTTCGATGAGCGCCTGTCCACGCGCTGCGGAATCGGCACGCAGTCCCAATTCGCCCCACCCTTGGAGCACCCGGTTATTCTCCGCCGGCATCTGCTCCAGCAGCGAAATGGCCCGTTCCACCAGTGCCTGCCGTCCTTGCATGTGACCCAGGGCGAAGAGCGTGGGAACCAACGCATTGATGATGAGATGATCCGCCCCTGCCCTGCCAAGCCTCTTGGGACACGGAGCGCTCTCGCGATCGAACACGAAATGGGTGCTCCAGTAAGGACCGGCCTCCACATCGAGCAATTGGTGTAATGAACCGACGTCCTCTGCCTGCAAGAGCGCGGCGAACGAGCCATCCATGCGCATGAGCAGGTTCGCCAGTTGGGCAATGCGCACCGTAGGGAAGTTCACCGGGCGCATGCGGCCGAACTTCCATGCGGCCACGGGTGCAGGACGCAGCTCGTGCATGCGCACCAAATGGGCGTGTTCGGCCTGTAGCGCCCGTGGATGTTCGTCCACAAAGTCCACTTGTAGAAGGCCGGCCTGGCCGAAGAGCAAGGCTTCCATGCGCAGCGCATCATCACGGTAACGCTGAAGGACCCTGAGCGGGAGCGCATGGGCCAGCATGCCAAAGGGTTCGGCGTTCACCTTTAGGCCAAAGGCCCTGCACAGCATGTGGAACAAGGTGGCCGAGGGGTCTCCGTCCAATTGGCGGTAGACCCGCTCCACTTCGGACGACTTGCGTTCGCAGCGTTCGATAAGCACACGCTCCAGCCATGTGCCGGTCAGGCTGTGGTCAATGCGACCCACATGGCCCGAACAGGGCACAAAGCCCTTTCCACGCATCAAGGCATGGTGCATGGCGATGCTGTCGGTGCTCACGCGCGACAACAGTTCGATGGTGGGCAGGACCCGACCATTCAACGTGCGCACTTCGGCATCGTGCTCATACACCACATGCAGCACCACGTTCTCGTAGGCCGGATCGTACTGATGGCCATGCGCGTTCCATTCGCTGCTGCGGAGATGTACTTCCACCGTTCCGGCCCAGACCTGACCGGCTATCCGGACCTCAGCGCCTGAAAGATCGGGACCACTGTTCGGCTGGATCCGGCCGGGCCGCAACACATCCACTTCAAGGCCTGCTGTGGTGCGCAAGGCATGCTGATCGAAAAGGCGCTGCTCCCAGATGTATTGCAGGAGTTCCTCCCCGTAGGGAAAGCCGGGGTCCAAGAACAGGTCTGCCGAGCGACGATGGACCACATGATCGCGGACGATACGCAGTTCGGGGTACGCGGCACGGAGGGCTGGGCTACAGGCGAGAGCGGTGTTCATCATGGCATCGCATGCTGACGATTATTTCGTCATTTGCGCGACGCATAATATACCAACGGATCCGTTCCCGGACCAGGGTCGTCAGAAACGAGCGGCCATGGCCTGTTGCAGCTCCTTCGCCGCAACACGGGCGGCGGGGATGGCCGATTCGCCTTTACCCGCGTAGAGAATACCCCTGCTGCTGTTGATCAACAGGCCACCATCCGCGGTCCAACCGGCATCCAGTACGGCGTTCAGGTCGCCGCCTTGGGCGCCCACGCCAGGCACAAGGAAGAAATGGTCGGGCGCTGCCTTGCGCGCCTCGGCCAAGGTCTCGGGACGCGTGGCGCCCACAACGAACATCAGTTCATCGGACGTACCCCACGCGGTGCATCGCTCCATCACCACTTCGAACAACCGCTTACCGCCATCGACCTGAAGGAACTGGAAGTCCTCGGCGCCTGCATTGCTGGTAACGCCCAGCACAATGCCCCATTTTCCCGGGCGCCCCATGAACGGACTAATACTATCACGGCCCATGTAGGGGGCCAGGGTCACTGCATCCACATCCAACCGGTCGAAGAAGGCCTCGGCGTATTTGCGCGCGGTGTTGCCGATATCGCCGCGCTTGGCATCAGCGATGATGAAACAATCGCCCTTGCTGCGGATGAAGGCGATGGTGGCCTCCAGGTCCAGCCAGCCCTGATCGCCGAGGGCCTCATAGAACGCAAGGTTCAGTTTATAGGCCACGGCCAGATCGTGGGTGACCTCAACAATGGCCTCGTTGAAGGCGCGGACCGGGTGGCTTTCCCCCTGAAAATGCTCAGGGACCAAGTGTTCCTCGGTATCGAGGCCTACACAAAGCAGGCTCTTCTTGCGGCAGATGGATGCGACCAGTTCGGTGCGTGTCATGGTCCGCAAAGGTCAGACTATCGGCGCAACGACCGGTCCGGACCAGTAATGAATTCCACTGAACAATTAGCAGTTCGCGGCTGATCCCTGTTGATCAGATACCGGCCTCGGCCTTCAGTTTCTCAGTACGCTCGGCGAGCTGCAGCGCGTCGATCATCTCCTGTAGATCGCCATTCAACACTTGCGGCAGGTTGTGCACGGTGAACTCGATGCGGTGATCGGTAACACGGCTTTGCGGGTAATTGTAGGTGCGGATCTTGGCGCTGCGATCACCGCTGCTCACCTGGCTCTTCCGCTGGGCGGCCACCGCGGCCTCCTGCTCGCGCACCTTATCCTCATACAACTTGGTGCGCAGCATCTGCATGGCCTTCATGCGGTTGCCCAACTGGCTGCGCTCGGTCTGGCACATCACCACCAGCCCAGTGGGGATGTGCGTAAGGCGCACCTTGGTCTCCACCTTGTTCACGTTCTGTCCCCCTGCCCCACCGCTGCGTGCGGTCTCCATCTTCACGTCGCTCTCTTTCAGGTCCACGTCGGTCTCTTCTGCCTCGGGCAGCACGTTCACGGTGGCGGCACTAGTGTGGATGCGCCCACTGGCCTCGGTGGCCGGCACGCGTTGCACCCGGTGTACTCCCGCTTCGAACTTCAGCACGCCATAGGCCCCTTCACCGATCACGTTGAACACCACTTCCTTGTAGCCGCCCACGGAACCCTCGCTCACATCGGCCACTTCCACTTTCCAGCCGCGGTCCTCGCAGTAGCGGGTGTACATGCGGTAGAGGTCACCAGCGAAAAGGCTGGCCTCATCGCCACCGGTACCGGCGCGCACCTCCACCGTGCAATTACGTGCATCGTTGGGGTCCTTGGGCACCAGCATCAGGCGCACCTCCTCCTCCATTGCTTCAATGGCATCGCGGCTTGCTTCCTTCTCCGCTCGCGCCATCTCCAGCATTTCCGGGTCGCGCTCGGAGCGCAGGATCTCGTCTGCACCGGCCAAGTCGTCGTGCAGGCGTTTGAAGCGGAAGAAGACCTGTTCGATGGGTTCCAGGTCGCGGTACGAGCGGTTCAGCTCAACGAACCGTTTCTGGTCCGCGATCACCGATGGGTCCGCGAGCTGTTTGCCGATCTCGGTGCGACGGTCGTGGAGCGCGGAAAGCTTGGAAAGGAGGTCTGACATGGGGAGATAGCCTCACGCGTAGGCGCGGAGATCACAGTGGCAATGGCCTATTGATAGGAGAAGGTCCCGTGTGGGCTGGTGAGCACCACTTCCTTGGCGGGGGCCGACTCCACCCGACCGATGACCTTGGCTTCGATGCCGAAAGAGGTGGCGATCGCGATGATCTCTTCCGCGCGAACGGCAGGCACATAGAACTCCAGTCGGTGACCCATGTTGAAGACCTTGTACATCTCCTTCCAGTCGGTACCGCTCATACGCTGAATGGTGGTGAACAGCGGAGGGATGGGTAGCAGGTCGTCCTTGATGATACGCAGGCCATCCACGAAGTGTAGCACCTTGGTCTGCGCGCCGCCACTGCAATGCACCATACCATGAACGTCAGGCCGCATGGACTCCAGCACTTGCTTCACCACGGGCGCATAAGTGCGCGTGGGCGAGAGCACGGCCTTGCCATGATCAAGTGGTGTGCCTTCCAAGGGGTCGGTGAGGCGTGCCTGGCCGCTGTAAACCAGGCCTCCGGGCGTGCCAGGGTCGAAGGTCTCGGGATACTTGGTGGCCAATTCCTTGGCGAACACGTCGTGACGTGCACTGGTAAGGCCGTTGCTGCCCATGCCGGCATTGTAGGCATCCTCGTAAGTGGCCTTTCCATAGCTGGCAAGGGCCACGATCACATCACCGGCCTGAATGCGCGCATTGTCGATCACCTCGCTGCGCTTCATACGGCAGGTAACGGTACTGTCCACGATCACGGTGCGCACCAGGTCGCCCACATCGGCGGTCTCGCCACCGGTGCTGCGGATACCAATGCCCAGTGCGCGCATGCGTTCCAGGAAAAGCTCGGTGCCTTCGATCAAGGCGCTCACCACTTCGCCAGGCACCAGCCGCTTGTTGCGACCAATGGTACTGCTCAGAAGAATGTTGTCCGTGGCACCCACGCATAGCAGGTCGTCCAGGTTCATCACAATGGCGTCCTGGGCAATGCCATGCCATACGCTGAGGTCGCCGGTCTCTTTCCAGTAGGCATAGGCCAACGAGCTCTTGGTGCCTGCGCCATCGGCGTGCATCACAATGCAATGGTCCGCACTGCCGGTAAGGTCATCAGCCACCACCTTGCAGAAGGCCTTGGGGAAAAGGCCTTTGTCCAAGGCAGCAATGGCCTTGTGCACATCCTCCTTACCGGAGGAGACACCGCGCTGGGCGTAACGATCGGAGCTCATGGGGCGAAAAAGAAGAACGAGCATCCACCTGAACCGGTGAATGCTCGTTCCATAGGGGTTATGGCTAATTCTTGGGTGCTTGGGGAGCGGCTCCACCTGGCACATAATCCGACCTGATCACACGGAAGTCGGTACGACGGTTGGTCTGGTGGGCAGCTTCCTGCTCCTCCTTGGTACCCATCTTCTTGATCTGCTCCATGGTGACCACGGGTTCATCCGGTCCCATACCGACAGGGATCATACGAGCGGGGTCAATACCCTTTTCGATCAAGTAGTTCACGCAGCTCTGGGCACGCTTCTGGGACAGCTCCT
>CAZQFG010000161.1:0-6923 GCA_964592515.1 uncultured Chryseobacterium sp.
GGGGGGATGCCGGCGGCGTAGTGCAGGTGCTCCAGCTGCTCCGTATCGACGGGTGTGTAGAAGGACTTGAGAGGTATCTCTTCTCTATTGGGAATGCTTGCTGCTGGCTGTTGGCTGCTGGCTGCTGGCTGGGTAGCGCTTTCCCGGTCGGTCAGCGCTTTGACCAATGTGGAGGTGAGATGTTCGACGGTGTAGCTCCCGCCGATCGGATCGGCCACACGTCCCAAGAAGCTCTCGTCGCGGAGCAGGTTGTGGATGTTGCGGACGATGCGGCGGGCGAGCACATCGCCTTCGGGTAGCTGCGGGGTGGGGATGGTGAGGCCATCGCAGCCGCCGGTGATCGCGCTCACGGCCTGCAGCGTGGCACGGATCAGGTTCTCGTGCGCCGACGTCGTTTCGGCTGGGTAGGAGACGACCGCCTGGATCCAGGTGGTGTGGGAGCAGTCGTGTTCCGGCTTGAATTCGTCCACCACGGCGGCCCAGGCCTCGCGGAAGGCGCGCAGACGGGCCACTTCGTGGAAGAGGTCGTCGCTGAGGTGCAGGCGGAACTGGAGCCGGGCGCAGGCATCGTCGATGGTGTAGCCTTGGTCCAGCAGGCGCTGCAGGAGCATCCGGCCTTGCTCAAGCGCTTCCTGCGTGTTCCGCGAAACGCCATCGCTTATGCTGAACAGGCGGATACGCGGGTACTTCGCGATACGGTCCTTCAGGTCGCGGACGTCCGCATCGTGTGGCAGGCCCAGGCAGAGGCTGAGGTCGGTGGGGGCCATCTGCTGTTCAGTGGCTCGCTGCAGCAGTAGGCCCAGGGTGCCTTGCTCACCGTCCACATGCAGGTCGATGCCCGCAAGCAGCACATCGTCCAGTACCGGGGACAGGTCGGCTAGGTGGCCGTAGACCTCGACCGCATCGGCACCGCCCATCAGGCCTTCCAGTAGTTTGTCGTTGGCATCGGCATCGCTGGCGTCCACGCCGATGGTGGCCCGCCAGGGATTGCCCTCCCGTTTCACGCCGCGGCGTCGGCTTCCGCCGGCACTCCCTTCACCGGCCATCTGGAAGGGGGGCAGCTGGGCGCCCTCCACTTGCACGAACAGCGTGGACAGTTCCTTGTCCTTCAGTTCCTTCTTGATCACGGCCTCCCATTGCTCGCGCGTGGCGGTGGGGAAGGCGTCGAAGAGTCGTTCTATGGCCATACATCGGTCGCTAAAGCGCTAGGCTACGGCGATGGTGCGAAGTTCGGGCAAGGTGCCCATTCCTGACCCTTGTCATGCCGGCGGGGGGCTGTAGCGCTCACTTTCGCGCCCGATCATGAAACATCGCACCATCATTGAGCCGTTCCGGATCAAGTCCGTGGAACCCATTGTCCTCAGCACGGAGCAGGAACGCACAGCCCAGTTGGAAAGGGCGCATTTCAATCCGTTCCTCCTGCCTTCCCGCTCAGTGATCATCGATCTGCTGACCGACAGTGGTACCAGCGCGATGAGCGCCCAACAATGGGCGGGGATGATGGAAGGTGATGAAGCGTACGCCGGCTCCGTGTCGTGGCAGCGGATGGAGCATGAGGTGCAGGACCTCACCGGCATGGAGCATATCCTTCCTACGCATCAAGGCCGTGCGGCTGAACGGATCATTTATGGTCATTTAGGTGGTCCGGGCAAGGTGTTCATCAGTAATACACACTTTGATACCACCCGCGCCAACATCGAGTTCTCCGGTGCCACGGCCATCGATATCCCCATCGCCGAAGGCAAGGATCCTGCATTGGAGCATCCCTTCAAAGGCAATATGGACCTACAGGCGCTGGCCTTGTTGCTTGCAGAGCACAATGCGAATGTTGGTGCGGTGATCCTTACCGTGACCAACAACAGCGGCGGTGGCCAGCCCGTGAGCATGGCGAACGCGGCAGGTGTAGCCCGATTGTGTAAGGAGCATGGTGTGTTGTTCCTGCTGGATTGCTGCCGAGTAGCCGAGAACAGCTGGTTCGTGAAGCATCGTGAAGAGGGAATGGCGACGCTGAGCTATCGCGAGATCGCACAGCGCATGTTCGCCCTGGCCGATGGTGCAGTGATGAGCGCGAAGAAGGACGCACTGGTGAACATGGGCGGCTTCCTGGCCTTGCGCGATCATGCACTCGCCGAGGCCTGCACCAACCTGCTCATAATAACGGAAGGGTTCGCTACCTATGGCGGTCTTTCGGGTCGTGACATGGAGGCCATCGCCATCGGTCTGCAAGAGGTCTTCGATCCGTCCTACCTGGACTACCGCATACGGAGCACGACGTACCTGGGTGATGCGTTGCACGCGATGGGTGTACCGCTGATGCGCCCGATCGGCGGCCATGCGGTGTACATCGATGCCAAACGTTTGTATCCGCACATTCCTCCTGAGGAGTATCCTGGCCAAACGCTTGTCTGCGAACTGTACCGTCTTGGCGGCATACGTAGCGTTGAGATCGGCTCGGTCATGTTCGGCAAGTACGATGAGGCCGGTCGGCTTGTGCCAGCTACCATGGAACTTGTCCGTCTGGCCATCCCGCGAAGGGTGTACACACAAAGCCACATCGAATATGTCATCGAGACCTTCGAGGAGGTGATGCGCAGACGCGATCAGGCCCATGGGTACCGTATCGTCAAGGAGCCGCGTTTCCTGCGCCACTTCACAGCCCACTTTGAACCCATGGTAAAGTGAGCACGCAGCGTATCCGTATCACCAAGCGCTATTCCTTCGAACTGGCGCACGCGCTCTATGCCCACGACGGTGGTTGCGCCCAGGTCCACGGCCACTCCTACGTGTTGGAGGTGACCTTGCTCGGTGTGCCGCGCGAAGAACCTGGCCACCCGAAGAACGGAATGGTGATGGATTTTGCGGACCTGAAGGCCATCGTGAACAAGGAGGTGATCGGTCGCTACGATCATGCTCTGTTATTGTCCGAGCAGCACAGGGAAACCATCGGTACGCTGGGCAGTCCTTTCGCAAAGGTCCTTTTCGTTCCATGGCAGCCCACCTGCGAGAATATGGTGCTGGATATCGTGGTCCGTATCGGCACACAATTGCCTACTGGTGTTTCGCTGTTGGCGGTGCGCTTGCACGAGACCGCTACCAGCTATGCTGAGTGGAACGCGCATGATGCGATCTGATGAGCCTGAATATGACGATCGTCAGGTTTGTGGTGCGCTGAAGCCCTTGGTGGACGTGGGTTCCGTGTGACATGGATCACTGTGGGACGTAGTAGTAAGATGGACCTTTGTCCGGCCGTTCGGAATGCGGCACCTAACCGAAAAATCACCGACCCATGAAGATCCAACAGATATACACCGGGTGCATCGCACACGCTGCCTACTACCTGGAAAGCAACGGCGAAGCGGCCATTTTCGATCCCCTGCGCGAAGTGCAGCCTTACATGGATAGGGCCAATACTGATGGTGCCACCATCAAGTACGTGTTCGAGACCCACTTCCATGCGGACTTCGTGAGCGGACACTTGGACCTGGCCGCGAAGACCGGGGCCACCATCGTTTACGGCCCAACGGCGAAGCCCGGTTTCGAGGCGCACGTGGCCACGGATGGTGAGGTGTTCAATGTGGGAAAGGCCAAGGTGAAGGTGATCCACACGCCAGGGCATACCATGGAAAGCACCACCTACCTGGTTATCGATGATAACGGCAAGGAGCACGGCATCATCACCGGCGACACACTGTTCATTGGTGATGTCGGTCGCCCCGATCTGGCGCAGCACGTGATCGCTGATCTTACAGAGGACAAGCTGGCCGGGCACCTGTTCGATTCGCTCCGCAATAAGATCATGCCTTTGAGCGATGAGCTCATCGTGTATCCGAACCACGGCGCTGGCAGTGCTTGCGGCAAGAACATGAGCAAGGAGACCACGGATACTCTGGGCAACCAGAAGCGCACCAATTACGCGCTACGTCCGGACATGACCAAGGAGGAGTTCAAGAAGGAACTGCTCACCGGACTCACCGCGCCTCCCGGTTACTTCCCGAAGAACGTGCTGATGAACATCCAAGGCTACGAGAGCCTGGACCGGGTGATGGACCGTGGTATGCGTGCCCTGAACGCCGCCGACTTTGAGGTGGTGGCCAATGAAGAGCTTCCGCTGGTACTGGACACCCGCCCTGCTGAGGTCTTTGCAAAGGGCTTCATTCCGAACAGTGTGAACATAGGATTGGACAGCAACTTCGCCATGTGGGTGGGCGAAATGGTCCCCGATATCAAGCAGGCCATTCTCTTGGTGACCGAGCCAGGAAGGGAAGAGGAGAGCATCATCCGGCTAAGCAGGGTCGGATATGACAATACCATCGGTTTCCTGCAAGGTGGTTTCGATGCATGGAAGGCTGCAGGCAAGGAAGTGGATACCGTTGATCGCATCAATGCCACCGAGTTTGCCAAGCGCTACATGGCCAAGCCGATCGTGATCGATGTACGCAAGAAGAGCGAGTTCGACAGTGAGCATGTGGTGGATGCCATCAACGTGCCGCTGAACCAGATCAGTCAGCACCTGGCACAGTTCCCCAAGGACAAGCCCTTCATCCTGCACTGTGCCGGTGGCTACCGCAGCATGATCGCCGCATCCATCCTGAAGCAGCGCGGCTGGGAAAATTTTGTTGATGTGGAAGGCGGCTTCAATGCCATCAAGGATACCGATGTGAAGCGCACGGACTACGTGTGCCCCACGACGATGCTCTGACCGTAGGGAGGTTGGGCAACGGCCGGCGCCTCTGGGAGCGATCCCAGGGGCGTTGGTCATTTCATGGAGCCAACATTCGTCAGGGTGCACATGCAGGCGACTCCCTACCTTTACCGCATGTTCCGGAAGGTTGTACAACTGGTGATGCTGGCTTGGGTCCAGCTATACCTGTTCGCCCCGGAACTGATGAAGCTCCCGATGCTGATGGCACACTATCAAGAGCATCAGAGCAGTGCCGAAGAGCTTACGCTGAAGGCCTTCCTTGACCTGCATTACACGGACAACGGGCACGAAGAGGCCGACCACGAAGGCCACGAGAGCCTGCCCTTCCACCACCATCATGGCACTGGCATGGATGCGTGTGCCTGCAAGGTGTGGACCAGTGCTCCCCGCGCTGCCGTTAGCTTCCCGCAGCTGATGGGCGATCGCCCGCAGGGTCCGCCTACGGATGGGGCCCGCTCGCAAGGGCATCCTCCCGCGCCCTTCCAGCCCCCCCGCTCGCTGGCCTGAACCCAGGCCGTTCATTCCTTCTAAGAGGATACGTCCGGACCGGTGTCCTGCGAACGGGCAGGACCGCGGTGTTCTCCTTATTTGATCCATTCCTTCATGCTGGACCGCATCATCGCATTCTCCATCAAGCAGAAGCTCATCGTTGGGCTTCTCGTCCTGGGCCTCATCGGCTTTGGCGCGTACAACGTCACGCAGCTGCCGATCGACGCCGTACCTGACATCACCAACAATCAGGTGCAGGTGATCACCGTGAGCCCCGCGCTGGGGGCGGGTGACATCGAGCGCCTGATCACCTTCCCCATCGAACAGGCCACGCGCAATGTGCCGGGCATCATCGAGCAGCGCAGCTTCAGCCGCTTCGGGCTCTCGCTTGTGACCATCGTGTTCGACGATGCCACCGATGTGTACTGGGCGCGGCAACAGGTCACCGAACGACTGACACAGCTGACCATTCCCGAAGGTCTTGGAAAACCTGAACTGGGACCCGTTTCCAGCGGCCTGGGCGAGATCTTCCAATACGTGGTGAAGCCGAAGCCCGGATACGAGGGCAAGTACGACGCCTCGGAGCTGCGCACCATCCAGGACTGGATCGTGCGGCGGCAGCTGATCGGAACCGAAGGCGTGGCCGACGTGAGCAGCTTCGGCGGCAAACTGAAGCAGTACGAGATCGCCGTGGACCCGGAGAGACTGGGTGCCATGGGCATCACCATCGCGGATGTCTTCGATGCCGTGGCCCGCAACAACGCCAACACCGGCGGGGCGTACATCGAAACAGGACCGTCGATGCTCTTCATTCGCACCGAGGGCCTCATCGCCGACATGGAGGCCATCCGCACCATCCAGGTGAAGGTGTTGCCGGACCATACGCCCGTGCTGTTGCATGATGTGGCGGAGGTGCGCTTGGGCACCGCGACCCGCTACGGTGCCATGACCTACAACGATGAAGGCGAGGCGGCCGGTGCGGTGGTGATGATGCTGAAGGGCGCCAACTCCAGCGAGGTGATCAAGCATGTGAAGGAGCGCATCACACAGATCGAAAAGACGCTGCCCGAGGGCGTGACCATCGAGCCCTTCCTGGACCGCACCAAGATGGTGAACAACGCCATCCACACGGTGGAGACGAACCTTATGGAAGGTGCGCTGATCGTGGTGTTGATCCTGGTGTTCTTCCTGGCCAACCTGCGGGCGGGCCTGGTGGTGGCCTCCGTGATCCCGTTGGCCATGCTCTTCGCGATCATCATGATGAACGTGTTCGGCGTGAGCGGCAACCTGATGAGCCTCGGCGCATTGGATTTCGGACTGATCGTGGACGGCGCGGTGATCATCGTGGAGGCCGTGCTTCACCGTCTGCATCACGCACACGGTCAACCCGGGGTGGCGCGCCTGGACCAAAAGCAGATGGACCAGGCCGTGGGTTCCTCCGCGAGCCGGATGATGAACTCCGCCATGTTCGGGCAGGTGATCATCCTCATCGTATACCTGCCCATCCTGTCCTTGTCGGGCATCGAGGGCAAGATGTTCAAGCCCATGGCGCAGACCGTGGCCTTCGCCGTGCTGGGCGCCGCGATCCTCTCGCTGACCTATGTGCCCATGATGAGCGCGATGTTCCTCAGCAAGAAGCTGAACCCACCCGCGACGTGGACCGATCGCATGATGGAGCGCCTCGGGAAATTCTACCGCACCTGGCTGGACAAGGCCATCGGGAAGCCCATGC
>CAZQFG010000162.1:0-6826 GCA_964592515.1 uncultured Chryseobacterium sp.
CGCCAACGTGGTTCGCGCCCATCTCGATGATGGCTATGCGATGTTCTGCGTTCAGGCGGAGCAGGGTGAGCGGTACGCCGATGTGGTTGTTCAGGTTGCCGGTAGTGGCCAGGGTGGGCCTGTCGGAAGCGAGAACAGCGTGTACCAATTCCTTGGTAGTGGTCTTTCCGTTCGTGCCCGTAATGCCGATCACGGGAATGTCGAATTGCCTGCGGTGGTGACGGGCCAGCTCCTGTAATGCGGCGAGCACGTCGGGTACCAGCAGGAAACGTTCGTCCTGCACCACAGCGTTATCGTCCACCACGGCGAAACGGCTGCCTTTGGCCAAGGCTTCAGCAGCGAATGCATTGGCATTGAAGTTCGGTCCCTTCAGTGCGAAGAAGAGGCTGCCCGGTGTGATGTTCCGCGTATCGGTGCAGGCTCCGGAGCATTCCAGGAAGCGTGCGTGAAGGGTGTTGATGGTGGTCATGAAAATGGCGAGCCCCGGGGTCTCCGGGGGCTCGAAAATAGGGGCGGACCTGCAGGTCAGCGCTTGGTCTCCAATTTCTTGCGGCGTTTGTCGTCGCCCATGCCCTTCGGACTACCCACGCGCGTCATCGCACAACGGAAACCGATGGTGGCCGTGCTCTGGCGCTCGTCCAGGTGGCGACGTGTGGCCGGGTTGGCCCAGTAGATCCGGTCGGCCCAGCTTGCGCCCTTGTACACGCGGCTGCGATCGTTCACCAAGGTGGTCTTACCCCAGTCGTACATCGCGTTGCCCTCGAAGTCAGGCTGCTCGTAGTAGATGCTGCTTTCCACATCACCATCGCGGAAGTCGATGTTGTCGCTCTGGCGATAATTGCGGCGGTCGATGTTCTCTTCCACCGTTACGTTGCGCATACGCACATCACCCGGCTGGTCGGCCTGGTAATCGCTGATACCGCTCAGGAGCTTGGGGCAGATCTCCAGGTCCTTGCTCTTGATCAGGTCCACCATGTCCTGCACACGCTGCATGGCCGCATCGGGCTTGCGGGTGTTGTTGAACTCGATGCTCTGATCGATGCCGGTGAGCAGTTCGTCAATGAGGGCGGCCTCCTCATCCGTGGCACGACCCTGCATGGCCGTTTGGAACTCGGTGAGGTAGTACTTGATGCCGTCCACATCGTAGATCACAATGTCGTGCTTGTCCTGCACGGCACCATCGCTGTTCAGCACTTTGGTCTTGAACACGTTGCCGCGGAAGGGACGGAAATCGTCCTTGTCCTCGGGGCTCAGCGGGCGGTACACGTCCATCACCCACTCGCTCACGTTGCCGGCCATGTTGTACAGACCGTAGTCGTTAGGCCAATAGCTGAATACGGGCGAGGTCACGTCAGCATTGTCGTTCAAGCTGCCGGCAACACCCATGTAGTCACCACGACCGCGCATGAAGTTGCCACGGAAGTCACCGTAGAAGGCACCACCTTTCTTGCGGCTGTCGTAACGCACCCAGTGGCCGTTCCAAGGATAGATCCGGCGCTCCACAATGCGCTCATCCACGGTGTTACCCACCAGACCGTATGCGGCGTACTCCCATTCGGCTTCGGTCGGCAGGCGGTAACGGGGCAGGAGGATACCGTCCTCCATCTTGATGTTACGCGTGTCCTTGTTGGGGTTGAAGTCGGTCACGCCATCCACCTTCTTTCCGCTCTCATACTGGCCGGCCAGATAGGCGTCCGTGGTGAAGTGGTCCTCGTTGATCTGGTTGGGGTAATGCTCGAAGAGGCCCTCGCGGATCAGGATCACCTCGTTCACACGGTCCGTACGCCAGGCGCAGTAGTCGTTCGCCTGCAGCCAGTTCACGCCCACCACAGGGTAGTCGCGGTAGGCCGGGTGGCGGAGGTAGTACTCCACATAAGGCTCGTTGAAGGCCAGTTTGCTGCGCCACACCAAGGTGTCAGGCAGGGCCTTTTTGTAGATCTCAGGGTAGTCGGCCACGAACACGCGCTCCAACCAGTAGAGGTATTCCAGCCAATAGAAGTTGGTCACCTCCACTTCATCCATATAGAAGGATGAAACGGTCACCGAGCGCGGGATCATGTCCCATTCGTGGCGCAGGTCGTCGGTCACGCGGCCCATGGTGAACTGTCCACCTTCCACCAGGATGAGGCCGGGGCCTGTCTCCTGCTCCTCGAACGCGGTCTTCTCGAAGCCGCCGTTCTTGGAGTCGTTGTAGTTCCATCCTGTAGCACCGCTCTTCTCGAACTGGCAGCTGCTGAACAGTGCCACTGCGGCGGTGAGGGTTCCGATATTCCTTACAAGGCTCATGGTCTTGTGATGGTTCGTTGGTCGTTGGCTCAGAACGTGGGGCAGGCTACCACGCGGAACCTTCTTTTCTTGGCTTTGCAGTTGAACTGCATCTGCAGGCTGATCTCGTGCGACCCTGCGGTCTGGGTGGTCAGCTTGCTGGTGGTGAGGTCGTAGCTGTATCCGAACTTGAACTTGTCCGTGTGGAAACCGATCAAGGCAATGAACGCGTCCTGGGTGCGGTACCATACACCGGCCGTGATCGGTCCGTGGTCGATGTAGAGGCCCAGGTTCAACTGCCTGAACGAAGCTTGTTGCTGGTATAGTACGTTGGGCGAGATCCGGGTGCGGGGCTCACCATATTTTCCCTGCATGCCGATGGGGATGGCAGCACCGCCATGTGCGGTGAACTTCATCGGCAGGTCGCTGTTGCCTACAATGAGCGATTCGTTCGGCTCGGTGAGGTGATGCGCTGCGAAGCCAATAAAGAAGATATCGGTGTAGCCAAGGATGCCGGCGCTGAAATCGGCGTTACCCACATTGCCGCCACGAGGTACGTCCTGGGTATTGTAGATGAAGCCTCGGCGCGGGTCGATCTGGTCGCCGAAGGTGAGCTTGCTCCAATCCAACGATTTCTGGAAGTAGGTGGCCTCGAAGCCCACCTTGATGGAGAATTTCCTGGTGAGGGCCTGCTGGTAGGAATAGATGCCACTGACACGCGTGGTGTTCAACGTGCCCTTGCCGGCCTGGTCGTGGGTCACCAACAAGCCCAGACCTCCCTGAAGTCCGTCAACATGCTGGTCGTAACTAACGCTTGTGGTCACGAACGTGCCCGTGAGAGCAGGCCATTGGTTGCGGTAGTTCATTACCACGCGAGGACAGCGCGCAGTACCGGCGAACGCGGGGTTCAGATACAGCGGGTTCGCATAGAATTGTGTGAACTGCGGGTCCTGAGCGGATGCGCCCAAGGTCAAGACCACGCCCAGAAGAAGGCACAAGGCCGCTCGCCAAACAGTCCGATCCATCATGCTCTCGATTCGTTCACGGCCCATGAGCCAGCGCCAAGTATACGCAACCCATTGCATTACGGTTCTCCGACCCATTGGCAATATCTCTGAACAGCTGCCGTTGGACCGGTGTTCCGGAACGCAAGGGTCGAAGGTAGTATTTTCGTTCCGAACTGTTGAAAACCTGTTGATCCCTGTTGATGAACCGTTATCGCCCAACCCTCGTTTTCCTAGCCCTCATATTGGCAGGCCAATTGGTCGCACAAGACCGGTGGACGCGGCTTTTGACATGGCCCTCGGTTGCAGAGAAGCCCGTTTCCGAGAAGCCTGGGACCGCTGCCAATGCAAAGTCGGCCACCTCGGAGCGCACCCCGGCGGTACAAGCCTTCGAAGGAGCCCGGTTCGACCCGGAGCGCGACGGACTGCCTTTTTATAACGAGGTATTGCCCCTTGACCCGGGGGTGACCGCCGTTGCGGTGAACCTGCAGGATGCCGAGTACGCACCGCTGACCGAGGCCGAGCGTGCGGCATGGCCTGCCGCCACCAGTGCTGGCAACGAACCCCAGGTGTTGTCACGGGTGTCGCTCATGCGCAAACGCCCGTACGCCTACATCAGCATCGATCCCTTCCGCCGGAACAATGCAACAGGGCAAGTGGAGAAGCTGCTGCGCTTCCGGTTGGAACTTATGGAGACCCGAGGTGGTGGTGGTGGTGTGCCGAAGGAGTACCCGGCCTCTTCCAAATTGGCCAGCGGCAACTGGTTCCGCTTTACGGTAGGCCGTGATGGCGTTTGCCGGATCACTTACGAGTTCCTGCGTGATCTGGGCGTTGATGTGAACAATCTGTCCTCGTCCAGCATCAATATCTATGGCAACCACTTCGGGCAGCTGCCTTATGCCAATTCGGTGGAGCGTCCGACCGACCTCTTGTTGAACGCCATTCAGGTGAATGACGGAGGCGATGGTGTGTTCGGCCCTGGGGACAACCTGTTGTTTTATGTCACCGGACCACATCGCTGGGAACTCACGAATGGGCGTTTTTCCCATACCAAGAATGCATATAGCGATAGCGCTTCCTATTTCGTGGGCATCGGCGTTGACCCGCCCAAGCGTGTTACCCCTGCCCAGCTTTCGCAGGACCCGTCGACCACCACCGTAACCACGTTCAACGACCGCCAGTTCATCGATCGCGACCTGGTCAACTTTCTCAAGTCAGGTCGAACCTGGTATGGTGAGACCTACGACCTGACCACCACATACAACTACGCGTTCGATACGCCGAACCTGGTAAGCTCTGAAGAGGCCTGTATTGTAATGGATGTCGCAGCGCGGACGTTGAACAGTGGCGTTGTCTTCAATTCCAGTTCGTTCGTGATCACATCTCCCACAGGACTGAATGGGACCATGTCCATAACCGGGGTGTCTGGTAGCTATACCGGGGCCTATGCCCGTGCTGCGCAGAGCAGCTTCTGCTGGAGCGCATCCGGGAACTCCATTCCCCTTACGGTCACCTTCAACAAGTTCGATCCGGTAAGCTCATTGGGCTGGATGAACTGGCTGGAGCTGAACTGTGCGCGCGAGTTGCGCTTTGCTGGCGATCAATTGGGCTTCCGACACCTCGCATCAGTGGGGGCGGGCCAGATAGCCGAGTACCGTCTGGAGCAGTCGAGCGCAGTATCCCGTATATGGGAAGTGACCGATCCTACCGACGTGCGCGAAGTGGCCTTTACCACTGATGGAACACGGAAGGTGTTCCGAGCAGCGGCCGATAGCCTTCGGGAGTTCGTTGCCTTCCGCGATGCCAATTATGTGACCCCGGTGCGCGTGGGACGGGTACCCAATCAGGACCTCCATGCCACGCAATTGCCTACAGACCTGGTCATTGTTTCGCCCCCCGAATACCGCTCGGCCCTCCAGCCACTGGTGGACCGTCGCACGAACGAAGGCCTGAACGTGCACGTGGTCAGCCCTCAACAGATCTACAACGAGTTCTCAAGCGGTTCACGCGATGCCACTGCCATCAAGCGCTACATGCGCATGTTGTACGACCGCGCCGGGGCCGATCCCCTTCTGATGCCACGCTACCTCCTGCTTTTCGGGGATGGCTCGTTCAACAACCTCTCTTGGAACACCACCAACCAGAACTTGATCCCCAGCTACCAGACCGATAATAGTCTCGATCCCGGACGCTCATACACGTCCGATGACTACTTCGGCCTGCTCGACACCAACGAGAGCGAGACCCCGGGCGATCTAGTGGACATTGGTATCGGCAGGATCCCTGTATCCAGCCAGCAGATGGCCGGTGAAATGGTCGCCAAGCTGTTGGCCTACGACCAATTGCAGTTGCTGTCCACTGGCAGCAGTAATTGCACGTCCTCTGGCGATGGCGGCATAGCCGATTGGCGTGCGCATGTCCTCTTCGTTTCCGATGATCAGGAAGGCGATGGCTTCGAGGGCATCATTCACATGGACCAGAGCGATTTCCTGGCCCGGCGCGTGGAGACGGAGCATCCGCGCTTCAATGTGGACAAGATCTACATGGATGCCTATCAGCAGGTGAGCACGCCCGGTGGCGAACGTTATCCGCAGGCCCAGACCGAGTTACGCGATAAAGTGCAGAAGGGTTGCCTGTTGGTGAACTACGTCGGCCATGGAGGTGAGGTGGGCTGGGCGCATGAACGTCTACTGGATAATGGCACCATCCTGGGCTGGACGAACAAGGAGCGTGCACCACTGTTCATGACGGCCACCTGCGAGTTCACGCGTTGGGATGATCCCGGGCGCACATCGGCAGGTGAGTACGTGATGCTCAATCCCAGCGGAGGTGGTATCGGCCTGATGACCACTACACGCCTGGCCTATTCCGGTCAGAACTTCGATCTGGGACGCGACTTCTACGACCACGTTTTCGATGAGACCGACGAGCAGGGCCGTCCGCAGACCTTGGGCGACATTTACCGCAAGACCAAGGTGGACATGTCCACGGCCTACCCCACCTTCACCAACCACCGCAGCTTCGCGCTGATCGGCGACCCCAGCATGCGCCTGGCCATGCCGCGGCTCACGGCCCGGATCACCGCCATCACGGATACACTGGGCAATGTAGTGGATACCCTGAAGGCTTTGGCCACCGTGCGTATCACGGGATTCGTGGATGATGGCAGCGGCCAGCCTGTTGTTGATTTTAACGGACTGGTGGTGCCTACGGTCTACGACAAGGACCAGCAGCAAAGCACGCTGGCCAACGACGGCGGCAACCCATTCAATTTCCGCATCTACAAGAACATCCTTTACCGCGGAAAGGCCACCGTAACGAACGGGCAGTTCAGCTTCACGTTCGTAGTTCCCAAGGACATCAACTACACCGTGGGCGCCGGCCGCGTGAGCTGCTATGCGGAGAGTTGGAACACCAACGCCGTGGGCTATACCAATACACCCAAGGTAGGAGGCACCGCCTCGAACATCATTGCCGATGAGGTCGGACCTCGTATCGAACTGTTCATGAACGACGAGCTCTTCGTGCGTGGGGGCATGACCAATGAGACCCCGCTG
>CAZQFG010000163.1:0-6807 GCA_964592515.1 uncultured Chryseobacterium sp.
GGCCGACATCAAGATGTTGGTGGGCGAGCTCAGCGTGGAGATCGCCGAGAAGCTGCTGCGCGAAAAGCTGGCCGATGACGCCGCCCAACGCGCACTGGTGGACCGCATGTTGAAAGA
Organism: uncultured Chryseobacterium sp.; assembly: GCA_964592515.1. Lineage (GTDB taxonomy): Bacteria > Bacteroidota > Bacteroidia > Flavobacteriales_F > PHOS-HE28 > PHOS-HE28. The sequence continues at coordinate 118 of CAZQFG010000163.1, forward strand.
GGCCGAGGCCCGACTTTCATGAGGAACCAACAGGCCGCATACCGCTACGCGAAGTCCTTGATGGACCTGGCCCTCGAACGAGGCCAGATGGAGCAGGTGCGTGCTGATGTCAAGCTGATGCTGGACACCTGCACGGCCAGCAACGACCTGCGCGTGTTGCTGAAGAGCCCGGTGATCCGGGCCGATCAAAAGCAGCGTGCCCTCAACAAGATCTTTGGTGGCCAGGTGGGCGAGATCGCCCAGCACTTTTTCACAGTTGTGACCCGCAAAGGTCGCGAGCAGTTGATCCCCGAGATCGCACGCGCTTTCGAGGAGCTCTACCTGGAGCAGAAGAACATTGTCATCTGTCAGATCACCAGCGCGGTGAAACTGACCCCTGTGGAGCTGGAGAAGGTGCGCAGCATAGCCGCGCTCCGCTACCCGGGCAAGACCATTGAGATGCGCGAGACGGTGGACCCCGCGATCATCGGCGGAGGCATCATCCAGATCGGCGACCTGCAATGGGACGCCAGCCTGCGCAACAAGCTCCACGTGATCCGGCGCACCTTCGCCGAGAACCCGTACATCCCGAAGTTCTAAGACAATCGTATCATGGCAGAAGTGAAACCCGCCGAAGTATCGGCGATCATCAAGCAGGAGCTCGCCGGTGTGCGTGATGCTGCGGAGTTCGAAGAGGTCGGGACCGTACTGCAGGTGGGCGATGGTATTGCCCGCATCTACGGCCTGCAGGGTGTACAGAGCGGTGAGCTCGTGGAGTTCGCCAGCGGTCTGCGCGCTATCGTGCTGAACCTGGAGGAGGACAACGTGGGTGCCGTATTGCTGGGTTCCAGCGTGGGCATCAAGGAAGGCGACACCGTGAAGCGCACCCGCCGCATTGCCAGCGTGAACGTGGGCGAAGGCATGGTGGGCCGTGTGGTGAACACCCTCGGCGAACCCATCGACGGCAAAGGCCCCATCACTGGGGAGACCTTTGAGATGCCCATCGAGCGCAAGGCACCGGGCGTTATCTACCGCGAGCCCGTAAAGGAACCGCTGCAGACCGGTATCAAGGCCGTTGACGCCATGATCCCCATCGGTCGTGGACAGCGCGAACTGATCATCGGTGACCGCCAGACCGGCAAGAGCACGGTGGCCATCGATACCATCATCAACCAACGCGAGTTCTACGAGGCCGGACAGCCTGTGTACTGCATCTACGTGGCCATCGGCCAGAAGGGCAGCACCGTGGCCGGTACCGTGAAGACCTTGGAAGAGAACGGCGCCATGGCCTACACGACCGTGGTGGCCGCCAACGCGAGCGATCCCGCTCCCATGCAGTTCTACGCACCGTTCACCGGTGCCGCCATCGGCGAATTCTTCCGCGATACCGGTCGTCCGGCGCTGATCGTGTTCGATGACCTTTCCAAGCAGGCCGTGGCCTACCGTGAGGTATCGTTGCTGTTGCGTCGTCCTCCCGGACGTGAGGCCTATCCTGGCGACGTGTTCTACCTGCACAGCCGCCTGCTGGAGCGTGCCGCGAAGATCACGGCCGACCAGACCGTGGCCAGCCAGATGAACGACCTTCCCGAAAGCCTTCGCGGCAAGGTGAAGGGCGGTGGATCGTTGACCGCTCTGCCGATCATCGAGACGCAGGCCGGTGACGTATCCGCTTACATCCCCACCAACGTGATCTCCATCACGGATGGACAGATCTTCCTGGAGAGCAACCTGTTCCTGAGCGGTGTTCGCCCTGCCATCAACGTGGGTATCAGCGTGAGCCGCGTAGGCGGTAACGCGCAGATCAAGAGCATGAAGAAGGTGGCCGGTACCCTGAAGCTGGACCAGGCGCAATACCGCGAACTGGAAGCCTTCAGCAAGTTCGGTTCCGACCTGGACGCTGCCACCAAGGCCGTGCTGGACAAAGGCGCGCGCAACGTGGAGATCCTGAAGCAGGGCCAGAACAGCCCCATGCGTGTGGAAGAGCAGATCGCCATCATCTACTGCGGTGTGAAGGGCCTGCTCACCAAGATCCCCGTGAAGAACGTCCGCCAGTTCGAGGCCGAGTTCATCACCATGTTGCGGAACAAGCACAGCGATGTGCTGGCCGCACTGAAGAAGGGTGAGTACAACGACCAGATCACGGGAACCTTGGAAAAGGTGGCCGCCGACCTGATCAAGAGCCTGGATAACTAAGATCGGAGCACCCATGGCGTCGACCCTCCGGGTCGACCTACGGTCCCGGAACAGCAGCCCGCACCAATGCCCAGCCTGAAGGAAGTACGCAGCAGGATCGTCTCGGTGAACAGCACCAAGCAGATCACCGCGGCCATGAAAATGGTGAGCGCGGCCAAGTTGCGTCGTGCCCAGGACGCGATCATCCGCATGCGTCCGTATGCAGAGAAGTTGCAGACCATTCTGGGCAACGTGAGCGCCAGCCTCGACAGCAGCGAGGGCGTGTATAGCGCTCCCCGCGAAGTGAAGAAAGTGCTCTTCGTGGCCATCGTGAGCAACCGCGGTCTGGCCGGTGCCTTCAACACACAGGTGTATCGCCTTATCCGTAAAGCGCTCGCCGAGGCCAAGGAAAAGGGCCAGGAAGTGACCTTGCTGCCCGTGGGCAAGAAGGCCATGGACACCTACCGCCGTAGCGGACTGTTGAACGAAAACCTACCTGTTGACCTGGCCAACCTGTTCGATGGGCTTTCCTTCGACAAGGTCGCACCGGTGGCCGAACTGTTGATGCAGCAATACGCTTCGGGCCAGTACGACCGCGTGGTGTTGTTCTACAACAAGTTCAAGAACGCCGCCGTGCAGATCACGACGGAAGAGCAGTACCTCCCGATCCTGCCGACCGCGAGCAACGAGGCTGCTGCCTCACGCACGTCCAAGGTGGACCACATCATGGAGCCGGACCGGGCCACCATCGTGGAGGAGATCATTCCGAAGAGCCTGAAGATCCAGTTCTACAAGGCCCTGTTGGACAGCTTTGCCGCTGAGCACGGTGCGCGCATGACCGCCATGCACAAGGCCACCGACAACGCCGACGCCCTGCTGAAGGACCTGAAGCTCACCTACAACAAGGCGCGTCAGGCTTCCATCACCAACGAGATCCTGGAGATCGTTGGCGGCGCAGAGGCGCTGAAGGGCTGATCACAGGGCCACGGTCCTTCACGGCTATTCCCTTGCATCTGTTCGTCTAACGGTGTCGCTCCGAAAACCGGAACGTGCTGTGGCGTTACTTTCGTCGGGACCCATTCGCCCATGCGTTCACTCATCCGTTTTGTACTCTGGACCGCCGTGGTGCTCGGTGTGTTCATCGCGCTTGCCTACATCACCGGCAACGGCCATATACCCCGCGGCGTACGCTACACATACCTGATCGGTCGTACCAGCCCGGAGATCGATGACCGCGACTTCTTCCCCTATTCCACCATTGCGGCCACCGACGCACAGCCCTGGCCCCAAGGCGCGCGCTACGGCAAGCTGGCACTGGAACCCGAACAAGAGGCCGAACTGAAAGCCTTGCACAGCGTGGGTTTCGCCGTGTGGCAGAACGACAGCCTGATCCTGGAACAGTACTGGAACGGATGGGATGCCGACAGCGTGAGCAACAGCTTCAGTGTGGCCAAGAGCTATATCAGCGTGCTTACAGGAATTGCGCTCCGCGATGGGGTGATCAAGAGCGTGCAGGAACCCGTAGGCAAGTTCCTGCCCGAATACACCGACGGATGCCACGCCAAGATCACGATCGAACACGTGCTCACCATGAGCACCGGTCTTGACTGGAGCGAGAGCGGCGCGGACCCTTTCAGCGACAATGCGAAAGGTTACTATGGCACCAACGTACGCGAGCTGAGCCTGGAACAACCCTGCCGCGACGAACCCGGTACCGAGCTCGACTACATCAGCGGTGCCACGCAGATCATGGCCGAAGTGCTGGAGGCTGCCTACAAGCGCCCCTTGGATGAACTCGTGCGCGAAAAGATCTGGACACCCCTGGGATGCGAGCACGATGCCTACTGGGGCAAGGACCGCGAGGACGGCGACTTCAAGGCCTTCTGCTGCCTCTATGCAACGGCCCGCGATTTCGGCCGCATTGGGCAGCTCTACCTGGACAGCGGCATGTGGAAGGGCCAGCAACTGGTGCCACGTGATTACTGGCAGGCATCCATTACACCCGCCAAGGTGATGGACAAGGGCAAGCCCAACGCCCGCTACGGTTACTTCTGGTGGCTGGCCGAGCTGGACGGCATGCCCGTCCATTACTGCCGCGGCTTCCACGGTGAATATGTGGTGGTGATCCCGCACGAACGCATCGTGATGGTGCGCACGGGCATGAAACGCGAAGAGGTGAACGACACGGGGCACCCCACGGATGTGTTCAAGTGGATCGCCATTGCCCGCGAACTCGCCAAAAGACCGGCCTGAACATGCGTAAGGACATTCATGAGCCCAAGGTGGAAGGCATTGCCATGGCCGTGGTGCGCGAGACCGATGAGGAAGGCGACGAGGCCTGGTACGTTTACGTGATCAACCAACGCGACGAGGCCCTGGAGAACGTACTGGTAAGCTCACGTGGATACGGCGAGCTTGAAGGCGAAGCCCGCAAGACCAGCGAGATGCGCCACTTCCTGGACAGGCTGGAGCCTCGCAGTTGGGCCAAGATCGAGCGGATCGTGGAGGATGTGTTCGGGTTGAGCAACCAGTATTGGCTGAGCTACTACCTGGGCCGCGAGATGTTCGACAAGAAATACATCTTCCTTGCGGGAAGCATAGAAGAGGGCAACTTCACCACAGTGCCCCTGTTGGAGAAGCGCGGTGTGCTGATCCAGTAACGGATCACGGGACCAGGAGTGCCGCAGTGTGTGTTGTAGCACATACCTTCAGGCTGCAAAGCAGAACCCCATGCGTCCTGATCATGTGCGCGACCTGAGCAAGGTCCTTTTCCTCGATATAGAGACCGTTCCACAGCACGCCCAGTGGAATGAGCTGGATGAACGCACGGCCAAGCTGTTCAGCGAGAAAACGCGGTACGAACAGGAACGGCAAGAGAAAACAGCCGAACAGCTGTACGGCGAACGCGGTGGCATACTGGCCGAGTTCGGCAAGATCATCTGCATTGGTGTGGGCAGCCTACACAAACAGGAAGCTGACTGGTCGTTGCGCGTGACCAGTTTCCATGGCGACGATGAACGCGATGTGCTCGAGCGCTTCGTAGACCTGCTGGACCGCCATTACAACACCGAGGACAATTGGCTATGCGGCCACAACGGCAAGGAGTTCGACTTCCCGTGGATCGCGCGCCGCTGTGTCGTGCATGGCATCCGCCTGCCCAAGTTGCTCGACATCGCGGGTCTGAAGCCTTGGGAAGTGGGCCACCTGGACACCATGAACCTTTGGAGCTTCGGCGATCGCAAGGCTTACACATCGCTGGCCCTGCTCACACACATCCTCGGCATACCCACGCCCAAGGACGATATCTCCGGGGCCGACGTGGCACGGGTCTACTACGAGGACCGCGACCTGGAACGCATTGCCACCTACTGCAAAAAGGATGTGGTGGCCACCGCGCAGCTCTTTCTGCGCCTTACGGGAAAGCCCTTGGTGAAAGAGGAGCGGATCGCGCTGGTGTAGATCAAGGCGCCAGATAACGCGTTGCCTCGACCTTCAGCCCTTCCACGCGGAACGGCTTCCCCGTAGAGTTCCAGAAATACAACTTGTTCGTGGCCTTGTTGCCCCGCGCAGGCGCATGGAACGTGAACACGAAGTCCCCTTCCACCAGTTTTTCCGGCCAATAGCTGAGCTTGATCCCGTCCTCCTCCTCGGAGAACACGAGGTTCAAGCCGTCCCCGGGCTCACCGTCCCAACGGAAGCTCCCGCTAATGGTCAATTCGGTCATCACCACACCGGGTCCGTTCAGGGGGAACGCGCTCAGCTCCATGGGGAACTCGCCCGCATTGAAGCACCACGCACCGGCATTTGCACAGGACACGGTGTCCAACCGCTGGCCCATAGGTACAAGTGGTCCATTGGGCTGCACGAACCAGTTCGTTGGGGCATCGCGGCGTTGTTGATCGCGTACGAAGAGCAACACCTCGAACGGGTAGCCGCCCAAGACCTTCATGGACTCACGCGGCGTAAAGGCCTCCACCAATCGCAGGCCCGGATGGTCCAACAGACCGCGTAAGGGCGTGCGGCCTTCATTGGGGCCGAAGTGCGAATCCCATACCAGCAGATCACCCGCACTGAGCCCAGGGTCCTGCGGGGTCATGTTCAGCCCCCTGCAATGGAAGGCGGTCGTACTGTCGTAGGGGTCCAACTCCGCGCGGAAGGCCAGGTAAGGATGATAGAACACAACCCGTTGGTGCGCTGGCTTCACCTCCACGATACGTTCACCAACGGTATTGAGAAAAGACTGGTAGTCATCGGCCTTTACCGGAATGTGATGTTGCATGTCGAACCCGACAAAGGCAAAGCGAATGAACACCACTCCGCTCGCAAGGCCCGCGGCCCATTGCCCAGGTCGTGTGGTGAACCACGGCGCAATGGTCCTGACCATGATCGTCAGCATGAATACCATGGTGAGCGGCACACCCGTGGCCAATACACGTAGCAGGCCCAAGGAGCCCTTCAGGCCCTGCCACCAAAGGAAGGAGTGCACGACCAGGATGGCCACGGCAGGACCAATTGTGAGGAACAGCAGCTTGCCAAGGT
>CAZQFG010000164.1:0-2573 GCA_964592515.1 uncultured Chryseobacterium sp.
CACCTCAGCCTTGATGCCATTATATAGGACAGCGCTCAACGGGTGTGCGCTGTTGCGGGCCAGTGAACGCACGCGCTGTTCCTCATCGGGGGTCAACGGTACGCCAACAAAGCGCATCTCATAGGCCTCGCGGGCCGTGAGGGTGCCCGTCTTGTCGTACACTACGGCGTTCACGCGTGCCATGCGTTCCACCACCTCGGCATCGCGCAGGAAAACCCCACGCTTGCCCAGCAGGCGCATGGTGTGGCCATAGGCGAACGGCATGCTCAGTGCCAATGCACACGGGCAGGCGACGATCAGCACAGCAGTCACCACCGGCCACACCATGGCCGCATCCTTGCCCGCCCAGTATATGCCCGCTGCGGCCGAGATCAGAAGTACCGCGATGGTGAAGCGCTGCGCCACCGCATCGATCATACGCGGCATGGCGGGCCTGCGTTGTGCCGAAGTGCCAGCATGCTCTTCCCACAAACGCTTCAAGTGGCTTTGTTGGAAGGGGCGTAACACCTCCAGCTCAATGGCGGCGCCACGCTGGCGACCACCGGCACGCACCGTATCACCCACAGCGCGGCGCACCGGCAACGGCTCTCCCGTAATGAAACTGTTATCGATGTTGCCAATGCCCTCGCGAAGCACGCTGTCCACCGGCACCAGCTCCTGGTCGCGCACAACAATGCGATCGCCCTCCGCAAGATCACCAACACCCACGGCCTCCTCCACTTCCCCCTTCTTCCGGATCACCACCAGCGGAAGGAAATCGCTGAGTTCGCGATCGAAGCTGAGCGCCTGGTAGGTGTAGGCCTGGTACCACCGCCCCACCAGGAGGAAAAACACCAGACCGGCAAGCGAATCGAAATAACCCGGGCCGATATTGAGGATCACATCCGCTGCACTGCGGGCGAACAGCGCCACGATGCCCAACGCAATGGGCTGATCGATGTTGACCTGACGCGTGCGTATACCGGCCCATGCGGACGTGAAGAAATCGGTACTGGAGAACAGGAGCACCGGCAACGAGAACACCAGGCTCAGGTACTGGAAGCCTTTCAGCAAAAGATGATCACCGTCATCAGCGCCCAAGTACTCGGGAAAGCTGAAGAGCATGATGTTGCCGAACGCGAAGGCGGCGATGCCCAGCTTCACATAAAGGATACGCGGCACACCCGGTCCACGGCGGGCCTTCTTGTCGCGATCGGTGTTCAGCAGCGGTGGGTAACCGATGCGGCGCAGCAACTCCACCAAGGCTCGGAGGCTCAATCGGTCCTCATGGAACGTGATGCTGAGCTCCTTCTCGGAAAAGCGCACCCGCGAGCGGATGATGGCCGGCTCGATACGTTGCAGGTTCTCCAGTAGCCAGATGCAGCTGCTGCAGTGCATCTGTGGCACCGAAAGGGTCACCCTGGTGATTCCGTCCTCACAGTATTCCACCAACTTGTCGCGCACCTCGGCGATCTCGAACAGCTCGGGACGCAGTTCCGTGGTATCCCGTTCCTCCTTTACGCCCGGCTTCTCGGCCAGCTCGTAATAGTCGCAAAGGCCGCTCTCCTGTAGAAGACCATATACGGCCCGGCAACCCTGGCAACAGAAATCCTTCTCATCGAACCTAAGGTGCTCATCGCGGCAGGTATCTCCGCAGTGGTAGCACGTCAACAGGGGTATGGTCACTCTCTCCACGTGACAAAAGTCAAGGTCGATGACCAGAACGGACCTGACGAACATCAGCCTGTTGATGCTCGCCGATGGCATACGCCAATGCACGGCGCATGCTGCGGGCTACTTTTGCCCGTGACCACAATGAGCGATCAGATCAGACAACTGGGCAGTTACTTGGGCCACCTGGTAAAGGCACGCACGCGGCACGGTGTGCACAGCCCTTTCGTTTACGACCTCATTTCGCAAGTGCTCCGCCCCAGCGACGAGCTGCCGGAGTTCGCGCCCATGGAGAAGCTGCGTGAAGACCTGTTGCATAGTGAGCAGACCATCCGTGTGAACGATCTCGGCGCCGGTTCGCGCGTATTCGACCTGCCGGCACGTCGTGTTGCGGACATCGCCCGTTCGGCCATGAAACCGCCACGGCAGGCCCAGCTGCTGTTCCGCCTTGCCCGCTACTTCCAAGCGGAGCACGTGCTCGAACTGGGCACCTCCTTCGGCATCAGCACGCTGTACCTCGCCAAAGGCGCAGAAGAGGGGCAGGTGACCACCATTGAAGGCTGCCCGCAGACCTGCCGGATCGCGCAGCACCACTTCGAACAACTGAAACAGCGGAACATCCAACCGGTGCTGGGCAGTTTCCGCACACGATTGCCCGAAGTGTTGGGCCGCATGGAGCGCCTCGATCTGGCCTTCATTGACGGACATCACGCCAAGGAGCCCACCTTGGAATACTTCGAGCAATGCCTTGCCAAGGCCCATAACGATACGGTGTTCGTGTTCGACGACATCCATTGGAGCCGTGGCATGGAAGAGGCCTGGGAGATGATCAAAGCGCATGAGCGCGTCACCGTCACCATCGACCTCTACAACATGGGGCTGGTGTTCCTTCGTCGCGAACAGGTGCCCCAGCACTTCGTTCT
>CAZQFG010000164.1:2673-6763 GCA_964592515.1 uncultured Chryseobacterium sp.
ACCATGAAGATCTACACGCGCACCGGCGACGGCGGGCAGACCAGCCTGCTGGGTGGCACCCGGGTACCCAAGGACCACTTGCGCATTGAAGCCTACGGCACGGTGGACGAGCTCAACAGCCACCTCGGCATGTTGCGCGACCTGAGCCGCGTTCACCATGGCGAGCGCATCATGGTCATCCAACAAACACTCTTCTCCATCGGATCGCGCCTGGCAGCCGGCTCCGAGGAGGAGGCCGAACGCTTCAAGGTGCCGTCGGTGGGTGAAGAGGACATCGCCCAGCTGGAAAAGGACATGGATGCCATGGACACCGAGCTGGAGCCCATGCGCAATTTCATCCTGCCTGGCGGCCATCCTGCGGTATCGCAGGCCCACATCTGCCGCACCGTTTGCCGAAGGGCCGAGCGTCGCGTGGTACAACTGGCCGCCCACGAGGCCATCCCCGAAACGGTGGTGCGCTACCTCAACCGGCTCTCGGACCTGCTCTTTGTGATGGCCCGCCACCTGGCCAAGGTGAACGGCGTGGCCGATATACCTTGGCGGCCAAGGGCTTGAGCCCGGAACAGGGCCCGCTGCCACCGGTAATCCCAACGGTTGATAAATCTGCGTTCGCCGCAGGTTGATCCGGCTATATTTGCCGCCGATTTCACGGACCCTAACACGGCCTTATAGCATGTACTGGACATTGGAACTCGCCTCGTACCTGGAGGACGCCCCCTGGCCCGCCACCAAGGACGAGCTTATCGATTTCGCCATGCGCACCGGCGCTCCACTCGAAGTGGTGGAGAACCTGCAAGGCATTGAGGACGACGAAGAGGTCTTTGAGACAATCGAGGACATCTGGCCTGATTATCCGTCGAAGGAGGACTTCTTCTTCAACGAGGACGAATACTGAACCGACCCGCATTGCAACGAAGCCCCCTGCGCACCAGGGGGCTTTGTCGTTCCAGACCGCCAACTGCCGCAATGGCAGACACCCGGGAGCGGCCCGGTCTGTGCTAATTCGCAGCCGCTACCTTTGCCATCCTTCCAAAAACCGGCGTGGCCACAACAGCCCGTCGCCCATTCCACACCTCCCCGACCATGATCGGCTCCCTGACCAAGGCCCTCAAGAAAGTTTTCGGCGACAAGGCCCAGCGCGACCTGAAAGAAGTGACCCCACTGGTTGAACAGACCAATATCGAGTTCGCCAAGCTGGCCTCCCTGAGCAACAACGAACTGCGCCAGCGCACCCTGGACCTGAAGGCACGCATCGCAGCGCGCACCAAGTCCAACGATGACAAGGCAGAAGCCTTGCGTGCCGAGATCGAGGCCGACCCGCAGATGGACATCCACGAGCGGGAGCGCCGGTACGAGGAAGTGGACAAACTGCAGGAGCAAAGCCTGAAGCAGATCGAGGAAGTGCTGCTGGAGATCCTGCCCGAAGCCTTCGCCGTGGTGAAGGAGACCGCACGCCGCTTCAAGGAGAACAGCGAACTGCGCGTGACCGCCACGGACCTGGACAAGGAACTGGCGATCAAACGCCCTGATGCCGTGCGCATTGAAGGCGACCAGGCCGTGTGGAAGAACACGTGGATGGCAGCCGGCGTGCCCGTTACCTGGGACATGGTGCACTACGATGTGCAGCTGATCGGTGGTGCGGCCCTGCACAAGGGCAAGATCGCCGAGATGAGCACTGGTGAGGGAAAGACCCTGGTGAGCACCCTGCCCGTGTTCCTGAACGCACTTCCCGGACGCGGAGTGCACGTGGTGACCGTGAACGACTACCTGGCCAAGCGCGATGCCGAATGGATGGGCCCGCTGCACGAATTCCATGGTCTGCGTGTGGATTGCATCGACAAGCACCAGCCCAACAGCCCCGAGCGCCGCAATGCCTACATGGCCGACATCACGTACGGCACCAACAACGAGTTCGGCTTCGACTACTTGCGCGACAACATGGCGCATGCGCCCACCGCACTGGTGCAGCGCAAGCACCACTTCGCCATCGTGGATGAAGTGGACAGCGTGCTGGTGGACGATGCGCGCACACCGCTCATCATCAGCGGCCCCACGCCCAAAGGCGAGATCCACCAGTTCGATGAGTACAAGCCGCGCGTGGAGCGCCTGTACAACGCACAGAAGCAGCTGGTTACCAAACTGCTGGCCGAGGCCAAGGAGAACCTGAAAGGCCTGAACGATGGCACCGCCACCAAGGAACAGCTGGAAAAAGGCGGTATGGCCCTGCTCCGCGCCCACCGTGGCCTGCCCAAGAACAGTGCGATCATCAAGTTCCTGAGCGAGACCGGCGTGCGCGCCCACCTGCAGAAGACCGAGAACTACTACCTGGCCGACCAAGGCAAGGAAATGCCCAAGGTGGATGCCGAGCTCTACTTCACCATCGACGAGAAGCAGCACGGCATCGAGCTTACCGAGAAAGGCGTTGACCTGATCAGCGGCGATGTGAACGACCCCACGTTCTTCATCATGCCCGACGTTGGCGGCACCATAGCCGAGATCGAAAAGAGCGGCGCCGGCACTGAGGAAAAGGCGCGCCGCAAGGACGAACTGCTGCGCGAGTTCGGCATCAAGAGCGAACGCATCCACACGGTGAACCAGCTGATCCGCGCCTACGCCCTGTACGAGAAGGACGTGGAATACGTGGTGATGGACGCCAAGGTGAAGATCGTGGACGAGCAGACGGGCCGCATCCTCGATGGCCGCCGCTACAGCGATGGCTTGCACCAGGCCATTGAGAGCAAGGAGCGCGTGAAGGTGGAAGCCTCTACGCAGACCTATGCCACCATCACCCTGCAGAACTACTTCCGCATGTACCACAAGCTGGCCGGCATGACCGGTACGGCCGAAACGGAAGCGCAGGAATTGTGGGATATCTACAAACTGGACGTGATGGTGATCCCCACCAACCGCCCGGTAGTGCGCAAGGATGCCGAGGACATGGTCTTCAAGACCAAGCGCGAGAAATACAACGCCGTGATCGACGAGATCTCGGCGCTGCGTGAGGCCGGACGCCCCGTGCTGGTAGGCACCACCAGTGTGGAAGTGAGCGAGCTGATGAGCAAGATGCTCAAGATGCGCAACGTCCCCCACAACGTGCTAAACGCGAAGCAGCACCAGCGTGAGGCGGAGATCGTAGCGCAGGCCGGTCTGCCGGGTACGGTGACCATTGCCACCAACATGGCGGGCCGCGGTACGGACATCAAGCTGGGCCCCGGTGTGAAAGAGGCCGGTGGTCTGGCCATCATCGGCACTGAGAAGCACGAGAGCCGCCGCGTGGACCGCCAGTTGCGTGGCCGTGCCGGTCGCCAGGGAGACCCCGGCAGCAGCCAGTTCTACGTGAGCCTGGAGGACGACCTGATGCGCCTCTTCAACAGCGAGCGCATTTCCAAGATCATGGACACCATGGGCCTGAAAGAGGGCGAGGTGATCCAGCACAGCATGGTGACGCGCAGCATCGAGCGGGCCCAGAAGAAAGTAGAGGAGAACAACTTCGGCATTCGCAAGCGCCTGCTGGAGTATGATGACGTGATGAACAGCCAGCGGACGGTGATCTACAAGCGTCGCCACCACGCGCTCTTCGGCGAACGCCGGAAGCGGGATATCCTGAACATGTTCTACGAAGTGAGCGCGGGCATTGTGGCCGAATACCACGAGGCCGGCGACTTCGATGGCTTCCAGCTGGACGTGTTCCGCAAGCTGAGCACCGAGAGCCCGGTGGATGCCGATGGCTTCAAGAAGCTGAAGGCCGAGGAGCTGACCGAACGGCTGTACGAAGCGGCCATGGCCGCTTACGAGCGCCACGGCGCCAAGCTGGCCGGACAGGCCATGCCGGTGATCACCGATGTGTTCCTGAACCAGGGCCAGCAGTACGAGAACATCGTGGTGCCCATCACCGACGGCCTGAAGACCATGCAAGTGGTGGCCAACCTGCAGAAGTGCTACAAGAGCCAGGGCCACGAGCTGAGCGCCAGCATCGAGAAGTACATCACGCTGGCCATAATCGACAACGAGTGGAAAGAGCACCTGCGCGAGATGGACGAACTGCGCCGCAGCGTGCAGAACGCCGCCATCGAGCAAAAGGACCCGCTGC
>CAZQFG010000165.1:0-6735 GCA_964592515.1 uncultured Chryseobacterium sp.
TCCAGCGACAGCCCCGTGAAGCGCCCATGGGAAACAGTGGCCACCCATGCATTGAGGCCGATGGCATCACCGAGCTTCAGGAAGGCGTAGTTGAACATGGCGATGAAGGCGAAGAACACCAGCAACATGGCGCCCACGTTCGCAGCGAGCTTCAAGCCTTCGGTTGTGCCGTTGCTCATGGCATCCAGGAAGTTGCTGCCCACCTGTTCCATGCTGACCTCCATCTTCTGCTCAATGGGTTCGGTCTGGGGGAACAGGATCTTGGCCACCACCACGGCGCCGGGTGCGGCCATCACGCTGGCGGTGAGCAGGTGCTTGGCGAAGAAGAGGCGCATGGCCGGATCATCGCCACCCAGGAAGCCCACATAGGCCGCGAGCACTCCACCTGCCACGGTGGCCATACCGGCGGTCATCACCAGGAAGATCTCCGAGCGGTTCATCTTGTCCAGGTAGGCCTTCACCATCAACGGTGCCTCTGTCTGTCCCAGGAAGATGTTGCCAGCTGTGCTGAGGCTTTCGGCACCACTAAGCTTCATGGTCTTGTTGAGGGCCCAGGCCAGGGCATACACCACTTTCTGGATGATGCCGAGGTAGAAGAGCACGCTGGTGAGCGCGCTGAAGAAGATGATGGTGGGGAGGATCTGCAGGGCGAAGATGAAGCCCATGCTTTTCACGTTCATCAGGTCGCGGAAGAGGAACTCACTGCCGATGCGGGTGAAGTCAAGCACCTTCACGAACAGCTTCCCCGCGAATTCGAAAGCGACCTGTACCGGAGGTACGTACAGGATCAGCAGGGCCATGACCAATTGGAAGGCGAGGCCAATGCCCACCACTTTCCAATCGACCTGCCGGCGTTTGGCGCTGAACAGCCACGCAATGGCAATGATGGTCGCCATGCCCAGTATACCACGCAGAATGCTGTCCAACGAAGCGCCGGTGAGCGGTGCCGGTGTGCCTTGGGCCAGTGCTTCGAGTGGCAGAAATGTGGGCAGCAGCAGGGCCGCTCGGGTGATCGCTCGCATCAGGTTCTGGGGATGAGGATGGCGAAGTTGCTGTTTGCCAGCGACCCGCACAACAGCCAGCTACGCTTAGTTGGTGCCTTCGCGCCGCTTGATCTCGTCACGCAGCTTGGAAGCGCGCTCGTAGTCCTCATTGTCCAAGGCCTCTTCGAGCATGGTGCGCAGCTCCTCGATCGTGGCCGCGGCCGACTTCTTTTCCACCTTGCCTTTCTGTTCGGCCTCGGTGGGTTCTTCCTCGCCTTCTTCCACCTTCAGTCCGGCGGCGCCCAGGATGAACTCGTAGGTGTATATGGGACAGGCGAAGCGTAGGGCCAGGGCAATGGCATCGCTGCTGCGGGCGTCGATCTCCACTTCAAGGCCGTTCTGCTCCACCACCAGCTTGGCGTGGAAGATGCCTTCCACCAGGTCGTTGATGATGACCTCCTTAAGGGTGAACCCCAAGGTGTCGCTCACGTGCTTGAACAGGTCGTGCGTCAGCGGCCGGGCAGGCTTGATGTTCTCCACCTGGATGGCGATGGCTTGTGCCTCCACGCCGCCAATGATGATGGGAAGCCGCCGATCGCCATGCACCTCGGAGAGAATGAGGGCATAGGCCCCGGCATGGGTATGGCTGTACGTGATCCTCAGGAAGCGCAGCTCGACCTTCTCCATGCAGTTCGCGAACGGGCCGTGAAGATAGGCGAACGCCCCGATCCGGAGGGATACGGGGCGTGCACCTTGAACAGTTCGATGAGGGTCAGCGCTCGGCGTTGAGCTTCTTTGCCGCTTCGATCAGTTTGGGCAGTACCTCGAAGGCATCGCCCACAATACCATAGTCCGCGGCTTTGAAGAAGGGTGCCTCGGGGTCTTTGTTGATCACGCAGATCACCTTGCTCTGGTTAACACCGGCCAGGTGTTGAATGGCACCGCTGATGCCAATGGCGATGTACAGGTTGGGGCGGATGGCCACACCGGTCTGTCCCACATGTTCGTGGTGCGGACGCCAGTGCATATCGGCCACGGGGCGGCTGCATGCGGTAGCGGCTCCCAGCAGGGTGGCCAGTTCCTCCACGGGCGCCCAATGCTCGGGTCCTTTCATGCCACGGCCGGCGCTCACGACCAGTTCGGCCTCGGGCAGGGGAATGCCTGTACCCGCCTTGCGCACCTCCTTCACGGCAATGCGTGCCGGGCCAAGGTCGCCGGTGTAGTCCTCCACCGTTGCAGTTCCATCGCTCTTGGCAATGGCCACCGAGTTCGGCATCAGGCTGATCACTTTCACAGGGCTGGTCACTTCCACCCAGGCCTGCGCTTTACCGCTGAACACATTGCGCTTGAAACGGCCGTCGACCGGCAGACCGAGCGCCGCTGCCACATGGCCGGCCTTGAGGCGCGCCGCCAAGCGGGGAGCCACGGCCTTGCCGGTGGCATCATGCACACAGACAATGGTGGTGGCGTTCAGTTGGGCGGCCACATCGGCCACCAACTTGGTCAGCTGCTGGCCGTCCACGGTGTTCACACCGCGCGCCACGATCACCTTCGATGCGCCTTGCGCGCCGAGGCTCTCCAAGTTGCTGGCGTTGCCAAAGGTCACTGCGGTCACGGAGCCGCCGGCCAGTTGGCTGGCATAGGTCACGGCCTCCTGGGCGGCCTTGGGGAGCCTCTCGCCGCGTGTGTCGATGAATACGATGGTGCTCATTGGGCTTTTATTCAGAGGTAGGGCGCATCATGATGCGCCCGTACAATTCATGGTGATCAGATCACTTTGGCTTCGGTGTGCAGCAGTTCGATGAGCTTTCCGGCATCGTCGGCGGGGATTATCTTTACGGCACCCTTTGCGGGGGGCAGTTCGAACTGAACGGTGCGGGCCACATCGGAAACCGCAGCGGCAGGCACCACAGTGAGGGGCTTGGTGCGGGCGGCCATGATGCCGCGCATGTTGGGGATGCGCTGTTCGGCCATGCCCTTGCTGGCGCCAATGGCCAAGGGAAGCGATACTTCCAGTACTTCCACGCCGCCGGGTACATCGCGTTCCACGGTGGCGGTGGTGCCGGCGATGTCCAGCTTACTGGCCAGGGGTACATAGGGCAGGTCCAGCAGTTCGGCCAGCATGGCGCCTACCTGGCCTCCATTGTGGTCTATGGTCTCCTTGCCGGCCAGCACCAGGTCGAAGCCCTTGTCCTTGGCGTAGGCTGCGATCTGCTCGGCCACTTGCATGGCATCGGCAGGTTGGGCATCCACGCGCACGGCCTCATCGGCACCAATGGCCAAGCCTTTGCGGATGGTGGCCTCGGTGTCGGCGCCGCCCACGGTAATGGTGGTCACAGTGCCCGTTCCGGCGGCTTCCTTCAGTTCAAGCGCACGCACCAGCGCGTACCATTCGTCGTAGGGATTCACAATGAAGGTGACGCCTGAAGCATCGTACTGCGTGTTGCTGTTGGTGAAAGCGATGCGCGAGGTGGTGTCAGGCACCTGGCTTAAAAGGACGAGGATCTTCATTGCGGGAGGAACGTTGTACGCCGCAGCGTTGTTCTTGGGGGCGCAAACTTACGGACGGCATGGCAACGGCCACAGACCCGCGAACGGGTGCGAATGGAAGCCGGCAGTGCTTAGCTTCACCACCACCAAATCACTTCCCATGATCCGGAGAACGACCCTGCTCTGTGTTTCCTTGATGTCCCTCACGACCATGGCCCAAGTGCAGAATGCCTTGGATTTCGATGGGGTCAACGATGAGGTGACCGTGGCCAATGCTTCGGCGCAGATCGCCAACGCCACGGGTTTCAGCATGACGTGCTGGGTATATCCCACCCAGAACGCCAACTGGCCCAACATGGAGGCCTTTGCCGGGTTCCGAGACAATACGTTCTGCGATTTCTATTTGCTCCAGACCTATGGCACCACATTGGAAGGCCGCTTGCGGAATAGCGCCAATACAGTGTTCACGGTGGATTCAACGGGCCTGTTGACCCTCAATACCTGGCAGCATCTGGCGTTGACCTACGACGGTAGCCTGCTTGCCATGTACCACAATGGCATCGCCGTGGGCTCCGTACCCGCCAACGGGCTCATCACCACCACCACGGGCATGTTCAGGATAGGAAATATGCCCATCCCTGGTTCCACGGAGATCTTCCTCGATGGCATGGTGGATGAAGTGACGCTGTGGTCGCGCGGTCTCACCGCTGCCGAAGTAGCCTGCATCATGACCTACAACGCCGATCCAACGGAAGCCGACCTGAAACTCTACTACCGTTTGGACCAAGGCGTTACTGGCGGCACCAACACCGGCCTTACCAACGTGATCGATGCCACGGGCCACCAGAATGGAACTGCATCCGGCTTTGCCCTCACTGGAACCAGCAGCAATTGGGTGGCTGGCGCTCCGGTGCTGGGCACCAACTCGGTCACCATCTGTTCGGGTCAGTCCTACACCTTGGGCAACCAGTCGCTCACGACTCCTGGTACTTATTCCGAGACGTTCCCCACGGCAGGAGGCTGCGATTCGGTGGTGGTGCTCAACCTTGCGGTCACACCGGTGAACGTTGGGGTGGTGCAGAACAATTTCACCCTCATTGCCCAAGGGAGCCCGGCCACGTGGCAGTGGGTGAACTGTGATAATGGTTATGCACCCGTGCAAGGTGCCACACAACAATTCTATACCGCCACGGCGAACGGCAATTACGCGGTGATCGTGCAGCAATCGGGCTGTGCCGATACTTCGATCTGCCTGGCCGTGACCACAGTGGGTATCGATGAGGCCGCCCGCCCCAGCCTGCAGGCCTGGTATGATGAGCGGGCAGATGCCTTGGTGCTGGAACTTACGGAGGCCGGTGGCCCTGTTGATGCCGTGGTGCTCGATGCCTTGGGACGCAATGTCCTGCGGTCGCGATTCACGGCCGGCAGCAACGTGTCCTGGCCAATGGCATCGCTCAAAACGGGTGCGCATTTGGTGGTGCTGTCCGTTGGTGGTTTTCAGCATACGGTGCGGTTCCTTAGGCCTTGAACGGTCCTAGTGTGTCCAGTGGCCAAGGGTGTCATGTGCTTACTCGTGCTGTAATCGAAGTACGGTAATGCTGAAGCGTTCGGTACAGTTCTTCCGCGAGCTTGTGCTCACCACGTGGCGTTATGTGCGGCTGGTGTTCCGGGCGTACAGTGAGGACGATACTCTGGACCTCGGTGCGGCGCTGGCGTTCTACACCATCTTCTCCATTATGCCCATGCTGGTGGTGGTCATAGCGGTAGCAGGTCTGCTTGCGGGACCTGCCGCTGCCGAAGGACAGTTGTTCGTGCGCCTCAGTGGGTTCGTGGGGGAGGACACTGCCAAGGCCTTGCAGGGCTTGCTGGGCAATGCCTATCAGAGCGGACAGGGAATCGTGGCCACTGTGGTCGGTCTGGCCACGCTGGTGGTGGGTGCCACGGGGGTGTTCAATGCGCTCAAGAACTCCATCAACCGCATCTGGGAGATCAAGCCCAAGCCGCGAAACAGCATTCTGGGGCTCATTATTGCCCGCCTTTTATCGTTCTCCTTTGTGCTGGGCATGGGCTTCCTCATGGTGGTCAGCTTCCTGCTCAGTGCCTTGGTCAATGCGTTCGCGGCGCAGATCGTAGCCTTCCTGCCCGGGGCAACAGGGTTTTTATTGGTCGGCATTTCCAACGTGGTTTCCTTCGCCATGACGGTGGCCGTGTTCGCCGCCTTGTTCAAGTACCTGCCCGATGCACGGGTCACCTGGCGCGATGTTTTACCCGGCGCTGTGCTCACCACCCTGCTCTTCGCCTTGGGCAAGTACGCGCTCACCTTCTATTTCCAGCTGTCGAACCCTGCATCGGCCTTCGGTGCTGCTGCCAGCCTCATTTCCTTGCTGCTCTGGGTCTACTACAGTTCGCAGATCTTCTTCTTGGGCGCAGAGTTCATTGATGTTTGGGCAAGGGAGCATGGTCGTCCCATTCAACCTGCTGCGGAGGCGGTGCATGTCGTGAAGCAGGAGGTGGTGCTGGAGGGAGGGCGCGTGGTGGCCACACGCAGCAAGCATGATCCGCTCCGGTAGTTCCCTGCAATACCGCTCGCAACGGCATCGGCTCCCCGCATCTACCTTTGGCCCCCATTCAGAAAAGACCGATCATGCGTACTGTGCAGTTCCGTGAGGCCCTTTGCGAGGCCATGAGCGAAGAGATGCGGCGCGACCCCAACGTGTTCCTCATGGGCGAGGAAGTGGCCGAGTACGATGGGGCGTACAAGGTGAGCAAGGGCATGTTGGCCGAGTTCGGTGCCAAGCGAGTGATCGATACGCCCATCGCCGAGCTGGGTTTCAGTGCCATTGGTGTGGGGGCGGCCATGAACGGCCTGCGTCCCATCGTGGAGTATATGACCTGGAACTTCGCCATCCTCGCGGCCGACCAGATCATCAACCACGCGGCAAAAATGCTGCAGATGAGCGGTGGGCAGTTCCATGTGCCCATCGTGTTCCGCGGCGGCAATGGCAGCGCAGGACAGCTCGCCGCCACGCATAGCCAGAGCTTCGAGGCCATGTATGCCAACATCCCCGGCCTCAAGGTCATCAGCCCCAGCAATCCCTACGACGCCAAGGGCCTGTTGAAGGCCGCCATCCGCGACAACGATCCGGTGCTCTTCATGGAGAGTGAGCGCATGTACGGCGACAAGGGTGAGATCCCCGATGGTGAGTACCTGCTGCCGATCGGTGTGGCCGATGTGAAGCGTGAGGGCACCGATGTCACTATT
>CAZQFG010000166.1:0-6709 GCA_964592515.1 uncultured Chryseobacterium sp.
CGGGCATCACTTCCAACACTTCAACAGAACCATTGCTCCCTGTGGAAGCCTGCATATCCATCACCACGTCGGCCCCCGCACAGGTCCAGGTCTCCATGGCGGCTCCCCAAGCCTCCGAACCGCAGGCCCCGTGGTCCACCAGATGCAGTTGGTAGGTGTAGCCGAATGGTAGCCCGCTCCACTCGTGCTGTGTGGCCAGGCAGCCCACGGGGCTCAGGCTGTCAATGGCCACCCCATCCTGCAGCAGGTACACCACGGTCTGCTCGGGGTCCGGCGGACAGCTATGGTAATCGAAGATGGACGTTCCGCAGTAAGGCACTTCGGCCCACATGGAAACAGACACGGCGCCCAGGTAAGGGAACACCGCTTGGTTGAGTTCCCATTCCAGCTGTTCAACCTCGAAAGTGAGGGTCTGCACTTCCAACCCGTTGACATACAGCGCCACGGTGTGCGTGCCCACGGGAAGTCCGAAGGCCTGCCAATCCGTGCTGCCACCATCCCACAGGAACGAGGTGATGCCCTCTCCGCATTCGTTCGGGTTCAGGAAGGCGGAGCCCTGTGTGTCCGGCCAAATGGGGTGGGCCACATAAGGGCCGCATTGGGCCGCAGCAATGGCCACATGCAGTGAGCCTATCAATAGGAGCGGTGTTCTCATGCGTTCAGGATCAGGGTCGAAGTGCGTAGGGAAGACGTGGCCTTACGGACCGGGTTGCTGAAGGTCTTACCGCTTGGTCTTCCGGTTCCGCATCCAGCGGTTGTGCCGCAGATCGATCTCGGTACTGGCCCACACGCCCAAGGGGATGAGCACCAGCATGGAGATGCCGATAACGCCGAGCGGCAGATCGAATGCATCCACCAGACCGATCACCAGGCCGAGGCAGATGAAGAACAGGATGATGATGCCGAAGCAGCCCAGCATCTTGGGTGCGAAGTAGCCCACCGCTGTGTCGAAGTATTGGTGGTCGAAGTCGGTGTATGACATGCGGCTGAAGCGCTCGGCCCGGGCCTTGGCCTGCTGCTGGTAGCGCTTCACGTCGCGCTCGTAGCGTGGTTCTTCGCGTGGGGCGGCACGGCGTGGACTGGGGCTGTGGCGCGTCATGTCGTACCGCATGCGCTTCACCGGGTCGCTCAGCACCTCGTAGGCCTCGGTGATGCGGATGAAGCGCTGCTGTGCATCGGGCAGCGTGGACACATCGGGGTGGTACGCCTTCGCGAGCCGCCTGTAGGCCGTGCGAATGGCATCGGCAGTGGCCTCATGCCCCAGCCCCAGCGCTGCATAGTGGTCCATAGGGCGAAGATGGGGAAAGAGACAGCAGGGGGTCTGTGGGCTGAATGCCCTGATCAGGACCGGCCATCATTTTGTGGGTATTTGCTCCCTTCCGATCAGGTACGGATGAATTCCGGGCCCAACTGGTGCGTACCTCGGTCGAGGCGGTCATCATGGCCGGAAACGAGCAGTCCAAAGGCAACGGAGCCGTAGGTTCCTAGGCGGACGTCCTGCGGTGGATCAACGATCTCTAATGGCGGCCTGCGGTAAGCACAGGCCCGGAATAGGCAGATGACCAACGCTCATGCGCATCCAAGACCAACTTTCCTTCAGTCTTCACCCCAACACGGCAGCCAAAGGCCCAGCCGTTCAAAGGTGGGAGGTTACATTATCTGACCAGTGTAACGTGGCCGAACATCGCTTTCGGTCCGCCCTGCTCCAATGTCACGTTCACGGCATAGGTGTACACACCGATGGGTGCAGGATCGTCGCCTCCGCCCAGCGTCCCAGTCCAGGGTTCGTTCGTATCCGTGGTTTGGAAGATGCGGATGCCCCAACGGTCGTACACGGCGGCCTCGTAGGCCAGTGTCGGGCATACCACCGGTTGCCACACCTCGTTGTTGCCATCCCCGTCCGGCGAGAAGGCGTTTGGGATGAAGATCCCGCATTCGCAGTTGTCGAACCTGACACGGATGGAGTCGGAAGCCGTGCCGCAGGCATTGGAGGCCGTGAGGGCATAGGTGCCGTTGGACACTACTGCGATGGAGGATCCGGTGCCGCCCGTGTTCCACAGCAGCTCCTGGTCCGGGTAGACCTCGGCGCTCAGGATGGCGGGCACTCCATCGCAGAACTCGTCGGGGCTGATGATCAGTGCCAGGGGGGCGTCCAACTGCGCCACCTCGAACAGGGCGCTGTTCAGGCAGCCATTGGTATCGACCGCCGACACGGACCATTGACCGGGACCAACCGAAACGGCAATGCTATCGGCACCTGTGTTCCAGACGTAACTGGTCAGGCCGGCCGATGCTACCAGTTCCGTCACTTGCCCTGCGCACACCGCCGACTGACCTGATATGCTGAGCCCGGCCAGGGCGAATTCCGTTACGGTGAAGGAAGCCGTGGTCAAGCAGGTATTGGTGTCGGTGGCCGTAACGGACCACGCACCCACGCCTACCAGAAGCGGGTTGGCATTGGAGCCATTGGACCATTGGTAACTTGCAAAGCCAGGAGCCGCCAACAGCTCTGCGGGTGAGCCTGGGCAGACCGCTGCAGGGCCCGTGATGACCAGGGGGGCCACCACATGGTTGCCTACCACCACCGTGTCGCTGGCCGTGCCGTTGGGGCCGCTCACCTCCACCCAATAGGTGCCTGCTTGGTCGACAGTGATGCTACTGGTGACCTGGCCCGTATTCCAGAGGTAAGATGTCTGGTCCGCGATGGCCGTCAGTACGACGCTATCCCCAGGACAGATCACGGCGTCAGGCCCCAAAGTGAACTGCAGCTCGTTGCAGTCATAGAAGTCCTCGATGCTGTTGTTCAGTCCCCAAGTTCCATAGGGTCCGTTGAGGAACACGCCGTCGTGTACATAGTTGCAGGCCAGGCCCGCATTGTTCGGTTCATTGATCACCCCGATGTAGGGTGCGCCGTTGCCAAGTTGCACGGCGGTGGCGCGGGCCACATAGAGCTTGCGATCGGGTCCCAGCTTCAGGCTCTTGAAACCGGCCACGTCGGTGAAGATGGTGGTGCGCGAATTCTGGATGGTCGCCGGATCGTTGGAGCTGATGTCGAACTGGTAAATGGAATTGTTCACGTTGAACTGCAGGTTCCCGCTTTCGTAGCCGGTGAAGTAAAGCTTGGTGTTGTCCGGCGAGAAGGATGTTCCGTAGCCGGCTCCATCGATGGACAGCTCGATGGGGTTTGAGATGGCGCCCGTGGCATTATCAAAATCCACCAGGCAGGTGAATCCGTTGAAGAAGGTGGTGAAGGCCAGCTTGCTGCCATCGGGCGAGGCCTTCAGTTCGCCGATGGCGTCGAAGTTGGAATTGGCGGGAACGCCGGGCGGTGCAGTGAACACCACGGGACCAGCTGCTGTGAGGGTGGGGACGGGGTTGATGCCGGCCGCCGTGACCAGAAAGGTGAAAAAGTTGTTGCTGCCGTATTCGTGTCCGATGAGCCAGATATCCTCCCCATTGGCATGGTATACGCCCGTGATCATCTCGCAATTGCCGGCCTCTTTGAGGAAGTTGAAGACCGAGGTGACCGCCCCCAGCCCCCCGTTCAGGCTCATGTCCACTTCCGCGTACTTCCATCCGGTCACGGTCGGATAGTTGATGTTCACCAGCAGCCCGGCCTGCGTGTCCGGGCTGATCATGTAGAAGATGTTCGCGCTGCCCGGTTTCTTGATGATCAGATTCTGCGCTTGGGAGTTCGTTATCCCCACGATCTGGCCGTTCTGCATGACCGCACCGTTCGCATTGTACATCCTCAGTCCATCGGTATACATCAAGAGTTGGCCGGTCTGGATGTCGGAAATGGAGGATTGACCCTCGAACGCGGCACCCAAGGATGTATTGAGTACGGCGGGTGTGCAGTTGTCGAAATTCAGCGAGGCCCCAAGGGGTGAGTTGGAAAACCCCGAATTGTTGATCATCCAGTTGAAGTTCTGCTTGGACTGGGCCCTGCTGGCATTCGTCCACAGCAGCACCAAGCCGATGACCAGCGCTGCAGGCTTCATGGGGGCGTCATCTTCATGGAGGACCGGGTGAACCGGATGGTGTATCCAACTACTTGAACACTGGCTGTATGCGGATGTTCGATCACTTGTTCAAACAGCCGAGCTGTTGCAGCTTCAAGTGGTCGCCCTTCATTGCGTTCTATTAAAGGTACGATAAGCCACCGCAGGTTCTACCACACTGTGGCGAGCCCTCACATGTTCGCTCCGGGAATCACTCACAAGCAACCACGTGGAACGCGTATTAGCTAGTTGCTGCACTATTGGCAGTGAAGCGCTTCGCGTAAGTCGTGTTCGTGTGTTCGGCTATGCGACCCTTCAGGTCGGAGCTCACACAAGATGTTTAGTGAACCATTGGGCCGGTTGCACAGTAGAACCTGGCCGAATTACCATGTATACGAGGGTTTCCGTTTCGGTCGTTAGGTAATGGGCTCGCTTCGCCTTACAGAGCCGCGGCCGCCTAAGTGATCTTTAATCGCGCGTTGCGCAAACCTACTCACCGACCATGGAGACCACCTTCTCCACCACATCCTCCACGCTGGGCTTGCTGAAGTAGTCGCCATCGCTGCCGTAGGCGGGACGGTGGGCCTTGGCGGTGAGGGTGCTCGGCGTGGCATCGAGGTAACGATAGCCACCCTGTTCTTCGAGGATCTGTTGCAGAATGAAGGCACTGGCGCCGCCGGGCACATCCTCGTCCACCACCAACAGGCGGTTGGTCTTCTTCACGCTCTCCACAATGCGGTGCTCGCGGTCGAAGGGGAGGAGCGTGCGCACATCCACCAGTTCTACACTGATACCCATGGCATCCAACGTTTCAGCGGCCTTGGCGCACACGTTGAAGGTGCTGCCGTAGCTGACCAGCGTAAGGTCGGTGCCTTCGCGCACCACTTCGGGAATGCCGATGGGCACGGTGAACTCACCGAGGTTGGCGGGCATGCGCTCCTTGCTGCGGTAGCCGTTGAGGCACTCGATCACCAAGGCGGCATCGTCGCTTTGGATAAGGGTGTTGTAGAAGCCAGCGGCCTGCTGCATGTTGCGGGGCACGCACACCACCACGCCGCGCACGCTGTTCACGATCATACCCATGGGGCTGCCGCTGTGCCACACACCCTCCAGACGGTGGCCGCGGGTGCGAATGATCAGCGGGCATTTCTGGCCGCCCTTGGTGCGCCATTGCACGGTGGCCAGGTCGTCACTGATGCCTTGGAGGCAGTACAGCAGGTAATCGAGGTATTGGATCTCGGCCACGGGACGCAGGCCACGCAACGCCATACCGATCCCCTGGCCCAGGATGGTGGCCTCGCGTATGCCGGTATCGCTCACCCGGATCTCGCCGAAGCGGGCCTGCATGCCTTCCATGCCTTGGTTCACATCACCGATCTTGCCGGTGTCCTCGCCGAAGGTGAGCAGCAGCGGTTCCTTCTCGAAGAGCGCAGCGAAGTTGTCGCGGATGATGAGGCGTCCGTCCACCTGTTCGTCGCTGTCGTAACGCACGGGCACTTCACGCACGTTCAGGCTGCTTTTGGCGCTCTGGCTGTACAGGTGGCTGCCGTAGCGATCGGCATTGTCGGCCATAGCGCGGTGTATCCACGCCTGTAGCTGCGGTGCGTTGTTGTCGGCCGCGAGCAGGGCGCGACGTGCAGCGCTGATCACTTCCTTGCGACCGGGGCTCATTTCGGCCTTCAGGTCGGCGGCAATGGCTGGGTCGATGGCCTCGATCAAGCCCAGCACCTCATCGCGCTCGGTCTTGATCTCGTTCTGGAAGGCGACCCAGGCGGCCTTCTGTCCGGCGCGGGCATCGGCCTTGGCCTTGTTCTCCAAGGCATCGAGATCCTCGGCAGTGGCAATGGTGGCGCCTCCCGGACGGAATTGCAGGATCCACTCGCGGAACTTCACGTTACAGTCATAAACCTTGTACCATTCCAGCAGGGGAACTTCCTCCACGGGTGTACCGTCCTTGTCGCGGATCCAATCGCTCACGGTGCTCTTGTAGCGCTCGTGGCTGCCGCTGGTGCTGTGGCCTTGCGGCTGCGTCACCTCTTCCACATGGATGAGGCAGGGCACTTGTTCCTCGCGGCAGGTGGCAATGGCCTCTTCGTAAGTGCGGTTCAGGCTGGCGTAATCCCACCCCTTGGTCTTGTAGATGCGGATGCCGTTGGTGCCCTCTTCTTTCTGGAAGCCTTGCAACAACGTGCTGATGCTGCCCTTGGTGGTCTGGAAGGCCTTGCTGACACTGATGCCCCAGCCATCGTCCCATACGCTCATGGCGAGTGGTACTTGCAGCACACCGGCCGCGTTCATGGTCTCCCAGAAATGTCCTTCACTGGTGCTGGCATCACCAATGGTGCCGAAAGCGACCTCGTCGCCCTTGTCGGTCAAGTGGGTATGGCCATGCAGTGCGGGGCTGTGGCGGAACACCTTGCTGGCCTGAGCCAGACCAAGGAGGCGGGGCATTTGTCCGGCCGTGGGACTGATGTCGGGGCTGCTGTTGGGTTGGGCCATCAGGTCCTTCCACTCGCCATGGGCATCGAGGCTGCGGGTGGCAAAGTGGCCGTTCATACTGCGTCCGGCACTGCTGGGGTCGGCGTTCACATCGGCGTGAGCGTACAACTGTGCGAACCACTGCTGCACGGTAAGCTCGCCAATGGCGAACATAAAGGTCATGTCGCGGTAGTAGCCGCTGCGCCAGTCGCCGTTGCGGAACTGCTTGG
>CAZQFG010000167.1:0-6708 GCA_964592515.1 uncultured Chryseobacterium sp.
GTGGTGCATTCCTCACCGCCGAACACTGTCCGCAAGGAGACGTGCCGATGTTGGAACACGGTGTCATTACGCACATCCAACAGCACGAGCCACTCCTCGTTACAGGTCATGAAGGGCGCGGGCGGGTAGGGGCCGAACGAACCTTCGCTCGCCATCACCAGGTCCATGCCGCTCACCTCCGCACCGTGGCGGGCCTTGGCGATACACGCCGTGAGCGGGTCGGTGGTGCGTTGCACTTCGCCACTGAACGCACCGAAGCGATCGGTATCCACATCGGCGATCGCGTGGAAGCCGGCCAGCGGCAGCCGCTCCAGCAAAGCGGGGCCTATGGCGCGCTCCTTTCCATGCAGGGTGGCAACACCAAGCGTTCGGCCACCGAACAGGTCGTTGAGGGAGCGCGCCATGGCCTTATTCGCCCTGGCCCAGCGAGAAGCCGCGCACCCCGTCGAAGAGGTAGAGGTTCTCGGTCTTCACCACCTCGATGCCCGCTTTGTCCAGCAACTGCATCACCTGGATGAGCTGCTTGCTGCCCACGGACTGGTAGGTGGCCTTTTCCATGTCCACTTCCACCTCGGGGCCCACGAAGCGGCAGCGCCAGTGGTCGGTGCAGAAGGTCTCGGGGAAGCCGTCGGGCCACACCTTCACACCGCGGTTGGTGATCAGCTTCAGCTTCAGCATGCCGTGCGATGCTTTCAGCAGTTTCTCGGCCAGCTCGTTCGGTGTGCTGTGGGGGTCGCACACGAACATGTCCACGCCGCAGAGCTGGCGCTTCACCGCGGGACGCTCGTACACGTAGGCGGGCATTTCGCCGCCCTTGGCATGCACGGGCTCCAGCACCTTGGGCAGCTTGCCCAGTCGCTCGATCACCGCATCGGCGAACTCCTTGGTGCCGGCCTTCACCTTCGACACACCCTCGCGATGGATGTCGGCGGGGTGGATGCCATCCTCCAGCGTGCACAGCCAGGCGTTCTGGATCAGCTCGGCCTTCTCGGGCATGCCGAGGTGCACGAGCATCATGCCTGCGGCGTTCAGCATGGCGCTGGGGTTGGCGATGTTCATGCCTGCGATGTCGGGCGCGCTGCCGTGGATGGCCTCGAACATGCTGATGCGGTCGCCGATGTTGGCGCTGCCCGCCATGCCCACGCTGCCGGTAAGCTCCGCCGTTACGTCGCTGATGATGTCGCCGTAGAGGTTCAGCGTCACGATCACATCGTAGCGGTCGGGTTGCGTGGCCACGCGCGCGGTGCCGATGTCGATGATCTGCACTTCCTGCTGGAGGCCGGGATATTCCTTGCCCACGCGACGGAACATGTCGGCGAACATGCCGTCGGTCACCTTCATGATGTTGTCCTTCACCAAGCAGGTCACCTTCTTGCGGCCATTGCGGTGCGCGTACTCGAAGGCGTAGCGGATGATCTTCTCGGTGCCGGGGATGCTCAGCACTTTCAGGCACTGGTACACATCGGTGGTCTGGCGGTGCTCGATGCCCGCGTACAGGTCCTCCTCGTTCTCGCGCACCACCACCACGTCCATGTTGGGGTGCATGGTCTTCACGAACGGATGGAAACTGCGGCACGGCCGCACGTTGGCATAGAGGCCGAGCGTCTTGCGGATGGTGACGTTGAGGCTCTTGTACCCACTGCCCTGTGGCGTGGTGATGGGTCCTTTCAGGAACACGGGATTGCGGCGCAGGGTGGCCCAGGCCTCTGCTGGGATACCACTGCTGCTGCCTTGCAGGTACACCTTCTCGCCCACATCAATGCGGTCGTAGGTAAGGCCGCACTGGGCGGCATCCAGAATGCGGAGCACGGCCTCGGTGATCTCTGGACCGATGCCGTCGCCCTGTGCTACTGTGATGGTGTGGCTCATTTCCGTTTTTGGGGTTGTGCGTGTTCCAAGTAGGTAATGGTGCGGTGCAGCAGGTGCCGCGCCAGCGGTTTCAGGTCCTTGCGGCTGCTCAGTTCGGTGAGGGAGGGCAGGTGCTCCATGGCGAAGGGGAGGGAGTGTGCCATCTCGATCACCGTGGTGGCGAAGGAGCGGGGCATGGGCACATCGGCGCGGCACGCCACCAGACGCTCGGCCACAAAGGCGCTCAGTTCCTTGTAGGGCGTGAAGAGCTTCCGCGCGTTGTCGTCGTCCACGTTCTTGTGCAGGTAGCTCTTCATGCCCTCGTTGATCACCAGCGACCGCAGTTCGTGCGCATCCAGTTGCAGCTCGGGCAGTTCCTTCGGCCACACACCACAGATCGCCTCCACCACATGTTCCAGGGCCTCGCGCGGGGTGTGCGCCTTCTCCACATGGCGGCCGCACATCTGCCGCAGCCACAACCAGTAGAGCTGGTAGTAGTATTGCAACAGCCGGTGCTTGTTCGGGAAGTACTTGTACAGGCTCACCTCCGTGCAACCAATGTGCTCCGCCAGTTTCTTGAAGGTGAACGATTCCAGCCCCAGCGTGTTCATCAACGTTAGCCCTTCTGTAAGGATGGAGCGCCCCAGTTCGGTGGCCTCAGGGTCCTTCAGGGACAGGTTCGGGTCGGGGCGTAGGTGGACGTGGTTGCTCATGATCGGGGTGCAAATATAGTAATACTTAACACGAGTGAATGTTTTACTAACTTTGTCGCCGCAATGAACCCGATAACCCCCTGGAAACGGCTCACGCGCCTGCTCAAGGTCGATAAGCGCGAGATCGGCCACATCTACTTGTATGCGTTGGTGGGCGGCGCCATCAGCCTCAGCCTGCCGCTGGGTGTGCAGGCCATCATCAACCTCATCAGCGGTGGACAGATGGCCACCAGTTGGGGCGTGCTCGTGGCCTTCGTCACCATCGGCGTGGGCTTCGCGGGCGGCCTGCAGGTGATGCAGCTGGCCCTGGCCGAGAACATCCAGCAGCGCCTCTTCGCGCGCAGTGCGTTGGAGTTCGCCTACCGCCTGCCGCGCATCCGTTACGAGGCCGCGGGCGGGCGCTACCTCCCCGAACTGGTCAACCGCTTCTTCGATACCATCACGGTGCAGAAGGGCCTGGCCAAGCTGCTACTGGACCTTCCGTTGGCGCTGTTGCAGATCGTGCTCTGCCTCATCCTGCTGGCGGTGTACCATCCCTTCTTCATCATCTTCGGCCTGCTGCTGTTGTTGCTGCTGCTCCTCATCTTCCGCTTCACCGGGCAGCGCGGCCTTTCCACCAGCCTGGAGGAGAGCGGCTACAAGTACAAGGTGGCCTACTGGCTGGAGGAGCTCGGCCGCAACCAGGAGACCTTCAAGATGGTGGGCCGCACCGATCTGCCCATTGAACGCACCGACGAACTGGTGTCCAGCTACGTGAAGGCCCGCCAAGCGCACTTCAAGGTGCTGGTGGGGCAGTATTCCGCACTGGTGGTGTTCAAGGTGGTGATCACGTTGGGCCTGCTGGCGCTGGGCGGTCTGCTGGTGATCAACGAGGGCATGAACCTGGGCCAGTTCGTGGCCGCGGAGATCGTGATCCTGCTGCTCATCAACGCCGTGGAGAAGATCATCCTCGCCATCGCCTCGGTGTTCGATGTGCTCACGGCCCTTGAGAAGATCGGGCAGGTCACCGACATGGAACTGGAGCGCAGCGGCGGCCTGAAGGTGCTCAGTACCGATGGGTCCCAAGGCCTGGAGGTGCGCGTGGAGTCGCTGGGCTTTCATTCCAAGTGGAACGAACGCCCCGTGCTCGCGGACATCAACATGCAATTGAAGCCCGGCGAGAAAGTGTGCCTGAGCGGTACCAACGGGTCGGGCAAGACCACCTTGCTGAGACTGCTGGGCGGCGGCATGCCACCCACGGAGGGCAGCGTGATGTTCGATGGCCACCCGGCCACCAGCCTCGACCTGGAGCACCTGCGCTCCGTGATCGGCGACAGCCTCAGCGACGAGGACGTGTTCACCGGCACCGTGATGGACAACATCGCCGTGGGCCGCTCGTGGATCAGTGAGAGCGAAGTGATCGAGGCCTGCAAGGTCACCGGCCTCATGGAGCGCCTCGCCACCTTGCCCGAAGGCCTGCTCACCAAACTGGACCCCCAGGGCGCGCGGCTGCCCAAGAGCCTGGTGAAACGCATCGTGCAGGCCCGCGCCATTGCCGGCCACCCGCGCATGGTGCTGCTGGAGGACAGCCTGCAGGACTGGGAGGTGCACGAGCGCGAACAGCTGCTGGGCTACCTCACCGCGCCCGAACGGCCGTGGACCCTCTTCATTGTAAGCAACGATCCCTGGGTGCAGCAGCGTTGCACACGCACCCTTCAACTGCGCAACGGTCGCCTCGAGAACATCTGATCCATGCTTGACCTGAGCCCCCATAATCCGGTACCCGTGCTGAACCGCAGCACGTTCGGTTGCTTCCGCGCCATTGGCGTGGCACGGGCCAACGCGCTCTTCGCCAAGTGGCTCATCGCCATTTGTGTGCTGGTGGTGCTGGCCCTCTTTCTGCCGTGGACACAGAACATCCGCGCACGCGGTGCGCTCACCAGCCTCTCGCCCGACCAACGTCCGCAGACCATCCACGCCATCATTCCCGGCAGGGTGGAGGAGTGGTTCGTGCAGGAAGGCCAGTTCGTGCAGAAGGGCGACACCATCCTGCGCCTCAGCGAGGTGAAGGCCGAGTACTTCGACCCGCTCCTGCTGGAACGCACCCAGCAGCAGATCACTGCCAAGGAGCTTACCGGCCGCAGCTACGAGGAGAAGGTGCACGCCCTGGACGCGCAGATCGATGCGTTGAACGCCGGCCTGCGCATCAAGCTGGAACAGGCGCAGAACAAGATCATGCAGGCCCGCTTCAAGTTGCAGAGCGACAGCATTCGCGTGGTGGCCGCCAACACCGAGATCAAGGTGGCCGACGACCAGTACGAGCGCGGCGAACAACAGTTCAAGGAAGGCCTCATCAGCAAGGTGGAACTGGAACGACGCCAGGTGGCGCAGCAACGCGCCAATGCCACCCTGATCGATGCGCGCAACAAGTTGCTGGATGCGCGCAACGAACTGCTGAACGCGCAGCTGGAGGTGAACGGCATCCGCAACGATTACCGCGACAAACTGAGCAAGGCCGAGAGCGAGAAGTTCGCCAGCATGAGCCAGATGTACACCACCGAGGGCGAGGTGAGCAAGATGCAGGTGGACCTGGCCAACTACACCGTGCGCGCCGGCAACTACTACGTTACCGCGCCGCAACAGGGCTACATCACCAAGGCCGTGGTCACCGGTCTGGGCGAAACGGTGAAGGAGGGCGACCCACTGGTGAGCGTGATGCCCACCAGCGCCTCGCTCGCCGTGGAGCTCTATGTGCGCCCCATGGACATGCCCCTCATCACCAAGGGCCAGAAGGTGCGCTTCATGTTCGATGGCTGGCCCAGCGTGGTGTTCAGCGGTTGGCCCAACAGCAGCTACGGCACCTTCGGCGGCAAGGTGGTGGCCATCGATAACTTCATCAGTCCCAATGGACGCTACCGCATTTTGGTGGGGCCCGATAGTGCCGACGATGCCTGGCCCACCGCCCTGCGCGTGGGCGGCGGTGCCGTGGGCTTCGCCCTGATGAGCGATGTGCCCATCTGGTACGAACTGTGGCGGCAGATCAACGGCTTCCCGCCCGACCTGTACACCGAGGCATTGACGGCCGCGAACGAAACGAAGGACAAGAAATGATGCGGTCCTTCGCCACCGTACTGCTGGTGTTCGTGGTGTGCGCCGCGCATGCGCAAGTGCCGCAGGTGCTTACCCGCGAGGCCTTTGTCCGCATTGTACTGGAGAACCACCCGGTTGCACGCCAGGCAGCGCTGCGTCCGCAGTTCGGTGAGGCCAGCGTGCGCAGTGCGCGTGGTGGCTTCGATCCCGTGGCCATGGCCGCGTACGATGAGAAACAGTACGACGACAAGAGCTACTTCCAACTGCTGGATGCCGGACTGAAAGTGCCCACGTGGTATGGCGTTGAACTGTTCGCAGGCTTCCAGGAGAACAGCGGCGACCTGCTGGACCCACAGGCCACCACGCCCACCGACGGTCTGGTGAAAGTGGGCGGACAGGTGAGCGTTGGTCAGGGCCTCTTCATCGATCAGCGCCGGGCCACCTTGCGCAAGTCGCTCATCTACCTGCGCGCCACCGAGGCCGAGCGCCAGCAACTGCTCAACGAACTGCTGTTGCAGGCCCTGAGCGACCACACCGACTGGGTGGCCGCCTACCGCACCCTGCAAGTGAGCGACAACGCCGTGGAGCTCGCCACCATCCGCCTGGAGGCCATTCGCGGCAGCTGGCGTGGGGGCGACCGTGCCGCCATCGATACGCTGGAGGCCTACCTGCAATACCAGGACCGCCTGATGCGGCAGGCACAGGCTTCGCTCGCCTTCCGCAACGCCGGGCTGCGCCTCAGCGACCACCTGTGGGATGGTGCACAACGTCCGTTGGAGCTGCAGGCCACCGTGGTGCCCGATCTGGCCGACCTGCGCTCGCCGCCCTTCACCGCACTGCCCGATACCGCCATTGAGCGCGCCATGGCCACGCACCCGCTGTTGGTGCAGGCCACCGCGCGCGTGGACCAACTGGATGTGGACCGCAGGTTGCGCGGCGAGTACCTGAAACCCACGCTCGACCTGAAGTACCAATGGCTGGGCGATGCCGGTGCCGTGCGCACCGAGAACGGCACCTCCCTGCTCGGCGAGGGCCACCAGTTCGGGGCGGGCTTCAAGATGCCCATCCTGCTGCGGCG
>CAZQFG010000168.1:0-6668 GCA_964592515.1 uncultured Chryseobacterium sp.
CGGTTACCGAGAAGAAGAACATCCCGGTCTTCCCCACGCCCACGATCGGCATGGTGGGCATTGTGCCCGATGTGAGCAAGCGCATGAGCCTCGACTTCAAGCAGAAGGGCGACCTCATTTTCCTGATCGGTAAGGTGGTGGACGATATCGCGAGCAGCGAATACCTCACGCGCATCCATGGCATTGAACGCTCGCCAGCGCCGTACTTCAACCTCGATGAGGAGAAGCGCCTGCATACCATGCTGCTCATGCTCATCCGTCAAGGCCTCATCAACGCCGCACACGATGTAAGCGATGGCGGCGTGTGGACCACCCTGGTGGAAATGGCCTTGCCGCGCGGGCTCGGTTTTGATGTGGTCACCGATAGCGAAGTGCGCGAGGATGCCTTCCTCTTCGGTGAAGCACAGGGCCGCGTCATCGTAACGGTGGACCAGGACAATGAGGATGAGTTCCTGGACATGATGGCCCAGAGCCGCGTGCCCAGCATGCTCCTCGGCCACGTGACCCAGGGCAAATTGGTGGTGGACGATCAACGTTTCGGCACCATCGACGAGGCCCGCAAGGTCTACGAAGAGGCCATCCCCACCATCATGAACGAACAGTAGGGGCTATCCACTGTTCCTTCCAAGAACCGAACCTTCATAACACAGAAATGGCTCAACCCCGTACCATTGGCACCCTCCCCGGCGTGGGTGCCACCGCACCGCAATTGCGTTTTGTAAAACAGGACCGTACCGATGCCGACCTCGCCTCGCTGAAGGGCCATGTGGTGGTCCTGCTGTCCGTTCCCAGCCTCGATACCGGTGTATGCGCCACCGAGACACGCACCTTCAACCAGAAGGCCGCCGGCCTGGGTGCCCATGTGCTCGTGGTCAGCATGGACCTGCCCTTCGCCATGAAGCGCTTCTGCGACACCGAGGGCATTACCAACGTGCACACCGGCAGCGATTTCCGCTACCGCGACCTCAGCGATCAATGGGGCGCTGCCATCGCCGAAGGCCCCATGCAGGCCATTACCTGCCGCGCCGTTTGGGTCATCGACAAGGACGGTGTGATCCGCTACCACGAGCTCACCCCCGAACTGGGCAGCGAACCCGATTACGATGCTGCATTGAACGCGGCAAAGGGTCTGCTCTGATCACCAACAACGCACGAACGCCCACCTTGGTCATCCAGGGTGGGCGTTCCTTTTTCGGGGGAATTCGCTCAGGCGGATCGGCGGCCGACGGCCAACATGCGGTCCAAGGCAGCGAGCACCAACAAGCTGGCGGAAAGCCCGGCCAGCCAGAGCGCCCAATTCCCGGTAGCGGGCAGTGAGGCGGAGAGGGTATTGAACAGTTCGCTTGTGTACGACCCTGTGCTCTCCTGGCCTTGTCCGATCAAGACAGCGATCACCATCACCACGGCAGCAAGAGCGCCAATGGACACCCATGCGGCACGCCCAAGGATGGGTTTGACCGGCGTGGGTCGAAGGATGGGTGTTACGGCCACCCGGGCCATGATGCGGTCCGTGAGGTCCCTGTCCGGCCCGGAATGACCCGCAGCCTGGAACATGTGGTGGAGTTCGTCCTTGGGGTCAGGCATGTTCCAAAATTAGGCGTTGTGCTTCTGGACCGTAGGTGGCCTGTATCACGTCCAGCAGTTTTTTGCGGGCGCGGTGCAGGCGCACTTTCACATTCGACGCGCCGAGTCCGGTGATGGTTACGATCTCTTCCACGCTGAGTTCCTCCAAATGATAAAAGCTCAGGATGGACGCATCCTCGGGGTCCAGTCGCGCCAAGGCATGGTCCAGGAGCTGCCTCAGCTCGTTCCGCTGGCCTGTGGTGTCGGGGGCGCTGGCCGGGTGATGCGGCAGGTCATCCACCGAGGTCTCGTCGTTCCTCCGTTTCCGTCCTTGGCTGATGGCCGTTCGGTAAGCAATGCTGTATAACCACGTGCTGAACTTGGCGTTGCCCCCGAATCCGGCCAGGTGCTGATAGGCCTTCACAAAACTGTCCTGTGTGGCCTCCTCGGCATCCTCAGCATTGCGCAGCACACGAAAGCAGACCGTGTAGACCATGCGCTGGTAATGCCGCACGAGCTCCGCGTAGGCCCTGCTGTCGCCGGCAAGGATGAGTTGGATGGTGGTGCTGTGGTCCACGGGCGTGTCGCGGATAGGACGCAGGGATACCGGTGCTCGGTTACAAAGGGAAGTGCTATGCTGCCCGGCACAAAGGCATCTGGTACAACCGGTAACTGCGCCCTGTTATGACCTTCACTGGCGAAGGATGAACGGATCGTAACCGGTCCGCGAGCGGCTGCGTCAGATGGTCAACGGCCACAGCAACGGGCCATCACCAAGCAACACAACACCTACGCACCATGGATATCACCGGCGCCATCGCGATCATGTTCTTCTTCTCCACCGTCTTCGGTCTGTTCTACATCTACTACTCCACCCGCCACCGGGAGCGCATGAGCATGATCGATAAGGGCCTGGCTCCCGGCCTGCACCGCCCTATGGCCGATCATTTGCGCACCTTGAAGAACGGGATGTTGCTCATCGGCGTGGGCCTGGGTTGTGTGGCCGGTCACCTGTTCCAGAGCGCCACCATGCCCGTTGGCGATGACAACCCGATGCCCTTCTTCGTGGGCATGGCCATCTTTGGTGGACTGGCCTTGGTGCTCTTCTACGCCTTCTTCGGCCGCAAGCAACAGGGTTGAATTTCGGAAGCGGTCGTGAACAGGGGCTGGTCCATAAGGGCCGGCCCCTTGTTTTTCGTGGCATTGGCCCGCCACCTACTTTCGCGGCCGTTAGCCCGCCAGTAGGTACCCGCATGCGCCGCACCATTACCCATGTGTTCCGATGGATCGGCGCGGGCCTCCTATGGTTCGTGGTGGTCTCCCTGCTCTGGGTCGGTCTGTTGGGCATTGTGGAACCACCGGTCACGTGGATCATGGTGCAGCAGAAGCTCGAGCAGGGAGCGGTCGAACGCACCGTGGTCGATTGGTCGTCCATTTCCAAGAAAATGCCGCTGGCGGTGATGGCCTCGGAGGATCAGCGGTTCATGTTCCACAGCGGGTTCTCGTGGGAGGCCATGCGCAAGGCCATGGAGCGTAACAAGAAAGGGAAGCGCATCCGTGGCGGAAGCACCATCAGCCAACAGACCGCCAAGAACGTGTTCCTCTGGCCGGGCCGTACCTACGTGCGCAAGGGTCTTGAAGCCTGGTTCACGGCGCTGATGGAACTCCTCTGGACCAAGGAGCGGATCCTTGAAGTGTACTTGAACGTGGCCGAGATGGGGAAGGGCGTGTTCGGCGTTGAAGCAGCTTCACGCCATTGTTTCGACAGGTCCGCTGCCAAGCTCACGGCCTCACAGGCCGCGCTGATCACGGCCACCTTGCCGGCCCCTCGACGATTCAGCTGTACCAGCCCATCAGGCTACATACGCAGCCGGCAGCAATGGGTGGTTCGCCAGATGGCCAACATCGGCGATGTGCTCGATCCCGAGGTGAGGCGCAAACGTGAGGAGAAGATCGAACAGGAGGAAAGGCGCAAGGAGGAACGGGAGGCACGACGCCGGAAAAAGGCGAAGTGAACAGATTCACTTTTTGTATTCGCCTTGAAGCTCCACGGCCGTTGGGTAGGCGAATTCCAGACCCGCCGCATGGAAACGTCGCATCAGTTCCAAATGCACCACGGACTGGGTGTGCATCAGGT
The DNA here is from genome assembly GCA_964592515.1 of uncultured Chryseobacterium sp. GTDB lineage: Bacteria > Bacteroidota > Bacteroidia > Flavobacteriales_F > PHOS-HE28 > PHOS-HE28. Next base: position 3,701 of record CAZQFG010000168.1, read on the forward strand.
CCGCCCCTTTGCGAACATGGTAGGCGAACAGGATGCTCAGCGAGAAATCCTTGAACGCATGGAAACACACGATGCGCTCTTGTTCAAGCACGTCCTGATGGTCGTCGACCAACCGGTGTAGGAGCGCCAGTGCCTCCTCCATTTTTTCCGGCTTGGTCTGGTACACCAGTCCCAGTTCGTGCCTGATCCGACGCGCCGGTTCGTTGGTCACGTTCTCCAGCACGCTGTCGGTGAACTTGAAGTTGGGCACCACAACGATAGGTCCATCGAGTGTGCGTATGCGTGTGCTGCGGATACCCACTTCCTGCACCACACCATCGTAGCCGGCCACCCGAACGCGGTCGCCGGTCTGGAACGGCTTGTCAGCGAATACGGTGATGCCACCGAAGATGTTGGCCACCGTGTCCTTGGCCGCCATGGCCATGGCCAGGCCACCAATGCCTATCCCCGCGAGCAGCGCGCCCACGTTGTACCCGGCATTGTTCAGGGCCAGCACAATGCCCATGCTCCACACCAACACCTTCGTGGCACTGCGCACCACGGGCACCAATTGGCTCTTGATCACGGTCGTTTCTTCGCGGTTGGCTTTCGGTATCAGGTATTCCTCCACCAAGGCATCCAGCATGCGCGCCACCAACCAGGTGAGCGTGAGCACCGAGGCCACCTTGAAGATGCGGTCGGCCCAACGGTCCAAGCGTTCCGGAATGTCCAGTTGGTGATAAGCCAGGTAGAAGCCGATAACGGTGACCAACACCACCACCGGGCCGCGCAGCGCCATGATCAGGATGTCGTCAAGGCGTGTTTCGGTCCGTGCCGCCAGTTTCCGGAGCACCGAGGAGGACACCCAGTAAAGGAGCTTACCCGCCAGCCAGGCGCCGCCAGCCCATGCCAGCGCGAGCAGCCATTGTTCGAGACTGTTGTTCCAGATCAACGTATGAAGGAGCGTTCCACCCATGCCGGTACATTTGGCATGACCAGTGCGGACACTTTTACGAATGCCTGCCGGTCAGCTGTCGTCAAAGGTAGGTTCACGTTGAAAGGGCCATGGAAATGAGGAAAGTTGAAGAGGGGATGGTGATCGTAACAGGTGCGAGCCGGGGAGTGGGCAGAGCCACCGCCTTGGCGTTATGCCTGGTGCACAAGATGCCTGTGCTGGCCATAGCGCGTGATGCAGAAGCACTGGCGCAGCTCATAAGGGCAGGGGAGGGGCGCATGGAGGGACTTGCCTTGGACCTGGCAGATACCGATGCGGCCGAGCGGGTCAAGGCCCATGTTGCAGGAAGAAGGGTGCGGGGGCTGGTGCACAATGCCGGGCTGCTCCACAACCGACCCATGGGCAAGCACGAACGTGCCGACCTTGAGGAGCTTTATACCGTGAACGTATTGGCGCCACTGGAACTATCACAGGCACTTGTTACCGAGCTCGCTGGCGACCCGCCGGGTCACATTGTGCATATCGGCAGCATGGGTGGCTTCCAGGACAGCGCCAAGTTCCCGGGTCTGGTGGCCTACAGTGCCAGCAAGGCTGCATTGGCCTGTATGGCGCAATGCCTGGCCGAGGAATTCAAGGACCAAGGGATACGGAGCAACTGCCTGGCCTTGGGGGCGGTGGACACCGATATGTTGCGGGCTGCGTTTCCCGGGTTCAAGGCCCCGGTAACGGCGGAGGCGATGGGAGCGTACGTGGCGGAGTTTGTTCTGAACGGCCATAAGCTGTTCAACGGCAAGGTGTTGCCTGTGGCCGTGACCACACCTTGAGGGGGCTGCATCAAAAAATTCTTACCCCAGTGTTTGCAGATGTGGAATGGCTCCTTACATTTGCAGCCGCTTTCGGAAAAACGTTCTTTGAAGCGACCCGGTAGGGGGATGTAGTGAGGCAGATGCGAAGGGTGGTCTGAAAAAGTTTTTCAACAACCACTTGCAGATATCGAAACAACATCTACTTTTGCCGTCCCAAACGACGGGGGTGACCCCAGAGCAAGGGAGCTTGAAAGACTGAACGAGACCGGAATAGGGATGCAAGTCCCGACCCGATACAGTTCTTTGACTTATTGTCCAATCTGAGAACAGCAGGTGTCCTTGTGATCGACAGATCAACATGAGAGACCTCGTCAACGAACCAGATCAAACAAACATTTACAATGGAGAGTTTGATCCTGGCTCAGGATGAACGCTAGCGGCAGGCTTAACACATGCAAGTCGAGGGGCAGCGGGGTGTAGCAATACATCGCCGGCGACCGGCGCACGGGTGCGTAACACGTATGGAATCTGCCCTTTACTGGGGGATAGCCCGGAGAAATCCGGATTAATACCCCATAACAATTGAGGTGGCATCACCTTGATTTGAAAGCTCCGGCGGTAAAGGATGACCATGCGCACGATTAGCTAGTTGGTGAGGTAACGGCTCACCAAGGCTACGATCGTTAGGGGGCCTGAGAGGGTTATCCCCCACACTGGTACTGAGACACGGACCAGACTCCTACGGGAGGCAGCAGTGAGGAATATTGCGCAATGGAGGCAACTCTGACGCAGCCATGCCGCGTGCAGGAAGAAGGCGCTACGCGTTGTAAACTGCTTTTATCCGGGAAGAAACCCCAAGACGTGTCTTGGGTTGACGGTACCGGAGGAATAAGCACCGGCTAACTTCGTGCCAGCAGCCGCGGTAATACGAAGGGTGCAAGCGTTATCCGGATTCATTGGGTTTAAAGGGTGCGTAGGCGGAGCGTTAAGTCAGTGGTGAAATCCTGCAGCTTAACTGTAGACTTGCCATTGATACTGGCGCTCTTGAGTGCGCTTGAAGTAGGCGGAATGTGTCGTGTAGCGGTGAAATGCTTAGATATGACACAGAACACCGATTGCGAAGGCAGCTTACTAAGGCGATACTGACGCTGAGGCACGAAAGCGTGGGGATCGAACAGGATTAGATACCCTGGTAGTCCACGCCGTAAACGATGATCACTCGTCATTG
>CAZQFG010000169.1:0-6665 GCA_964592515.1 uncultured Chryseobacterium sp.
CGGTGATGGCGCTGGTGGGGCAGGCCTGCGCACAGGCGCCGCAGCTCACGCAATCACTGTCCTTGAAGCTCTCGTTGGTGCCTTTGACGATGTGATTGTCGAAGCCGCGGCCGGCCATGGTGAGCACGAACTCGCCCTGCACCTCGTCGCACGCGCGCACGCACCGGTAGCAGCTGATGCACGCGCTGAGGTCGCTCACCATGTACGGATGGCTCGTGTCCATCGGCGTGTCGAGGTGGTTCTTCCCTTTGGGGTAGCGCACGCTGTCGATGTCGAAGCCGATCTGCTGGACGACGTTGTACAGTTCGTTCTTCCCGTGGTCCTCGGTCTTTAGGCGCTCGGTGTCGTAGTCGGTGAGCACCAGCTCCACGATGTTCTTGCGCAGCCGCTCCATGCGCGGGCTGTTCACCGTGATGTACATGCCCTTGCCCACGGGGGTGTGGCAGCTGGCCATCACCTTGCTGGGGCCATCCTCTTGCAACGCCACTTCCACCGAGCACACGCGGCAACTTCCGAAAGGCTCCAAGTTGGGCGCGTCGCACAGCGTGGGCACCGGGTTGGGGCCCTTGTGGCGCTTCAGGAAGGCGAGCATCGTTTCGCCCTTGCTGATCGGATAGGCCACCCCATCGATGTAGGCGACGTCGATATCGGTGGTGGTAAGCGGTGTGGCCTCGGCTTTCGCGCGGGCGTCGGGCATCCTGGTCATGGACGTGCGGGTTGACGTACGAAGATAGGGAGGGGTGGGACGATCGGCTATGCACGCGTCTTGTCCGTAAGGCCCAAGACCACTTCCCGGTGTTTCAGTCCCCAGTCGATGACGCTCTGGATCAGCATGCGGATGGACGCACCGTGCTCGGTGAGGCGATACACGACGATGTTGCGCTCGTCGCTCATGACCTCGCGTTCCACGATCTTGATCTCTTCCAACAGGCGCAGTTCCTTGGTTATACCGCTTGCATCGGCGTGGCCCATGGAGGCACGAACCTTAAAGTTGCAGGATGCGGCACAGGCCAAAGCGCTCGTCTCCGCCGGTTGCGTGAACGGCAAGGTGGTGTTGGAGGTGGGCTAGCGCGTTGGAGCGGTCATCGTTGGGTGCATGTCCTTTTACGCACCAATGACCATGCGGTCCACCGCCCTGTCATGCGCTTCCATGGGCAGTTCATCCACCACCTGGAATGGGAAGCACACCGCCACCGTGAAAGCACTCGGGTGCTGGGGAAGGAAGGTGTCGTAGTACCCTGCGCCGTAGCCCAACCGATCGCCTTTGGGAGTGAACGCAAGCCCCGGGACCAGGATCATGTCGTAGGTGCCGGTGTAGGGTTCATCTCCCGCTGGGTGCTGGGTGCCGAAGACGCCGGGCACGAGCTGGTCTTGGCCGGTGTAGCGGTAGTGCTCCAGGATGCGGCCCTTCAAGGTCTTTGGCGCGTAGACCGCGATACCGTTCATGATCGCGCGGTCCAACAGCGGGAAGAGCTCCACCTCGGAACCCATCGGCAGGAAGCTGTGCAGGGCCTTCACCTTACGCTCGTGCATCAAGGCTTCAAGCTCGGTGATGATGCGCGTGCTAAACGTTGCGCGTTCAGCCGGGTCGCAGGCATCGCGCTGGGCGAGCATGCGCTGGCGGAGAGCAGTCTTGTCGGTTGCGATCATTCGAAAGCGTTCACGATCTCACCATTGAAATCAACCCAAGTGAAAAGTGCCCATACGTAGTTGGACGCGGATCGCAACCCGCGATCCGTATACATCATGATATGAAAGTCTGTTGGCTGTGATGAATAGAAATAGACGTATTCTACTTGCTTCAAGAAACAAGGAATGGATCTTATGGAACAGATCTCAAATAGGATACAGTTTCCCGTTTCAAGTGTATCGGTGTTCGCGTTGATGGTGCCAAGCACGTCATCGTGTGGGTAGGCCTGGTACTTCACAAATTGGGTGAATTCAGGTTCTTGGTAGTTGTCCCAATTGTTGATCGCAATAGCTGGGAAATCTGGATTCGATGCCAGCGCAACATTCTCGAGATTTGAAATGTCCCTGAAGAATTCATCTCCGCATGAAGAGACGAAGATGCTCTCGCTGACGTTCTTGTTGTAAGGGTTTGCGAAGCGACGCTCCGTGAATTCAAGGTACTTATCACACACCCTTCGCTCCAACATCATATCGGATAGGAACACATAGGTCAGAACGTGGATCAGGCCCAAGGTCACCCCGATCCGTTTGAGCCATTTCAACATGGTCCTGAAGCATTTTCGGCATTCATCTGCGCCATCTGCGCAATCTGCGGCTGTATTCACGCATTCTTCTGCGGCTCGTATTCAGCAAACCACCGCGTCAATGTTGCCGGTATCCATGATCGGTGTGGCCTCGGCTTTCGCGCGGGCATCGGGCATCCTGGTCATGGACGTGCGGGTTGACGTACGAAGATAGGGAGGGGTGGGACGATCCACCTTCGGCTTGCTGGTACAGGAGAACGCCAAGGGCCGCCCCGGAACGGAGCGGCCCTTGGTTCAGCGTGAGGGTCCTATTGGACGGAAGGGGCAGCCTGTTCGGTACATCCGTGTCCCTGCCAATGCCCTTGGGCATGGTGGTGGTTCCGACCGACCGTCAGGGCCAGCGAGGCGAATGTGACGACGGCGAAGGCCAGGGCGATGAACTTGTTCCTTCTCATGGTTCAGGCGTTGTTGGGGGTGGTCGTTCCGCACCGGTGGTTCCGGAAGCGTTCGCGCATGGCGTTGCGCTGCTCCTCGCTCATGTGCTGCCAAGCCATGGCATGCCGCATATGCCTTCGCGGTCCGCCGAGGACGAGCCGGGCCACGAGCCCCGAGAGGAGCATGATCCCCAGCAGCGGGAGCAGGAAGGGGATGAAGAAGAGGGCCGCGCCTGCGATCACGCCTCCGAGCGCGGGTTTCCAGAACGGTGTCCTGGGGAATTGATCGGTGTTCATACGCATGCTGACGGATGAACTTTCGGAATACTTCAACAGGCATCAACAAAAAAGCGGCCCTTTCCGGACCGCTTTCCCGCTCAGCGCCTTTCGCAGCGTTCCCGCCAGCGTTCGCGCATGGCATTGCGCTCGTCGTCGCTCATGTGCTTCCACCGCGCACGCCAACCTTCCGGTCCGCCACTCCAGGGCGGGCCGCCAGATCGCCCACCGCGGAAGCCGCCGAAGAGGATCCGGCAGAGCACCAGCAGACCCAAGGCTTTGGGGTAGGTGAGCAGGGCCCAGCCGGTGACGCCGGGGATGATGGCGTTCCACAACAACATCACCACGGCGGCCATGACCAGCGCAGCGGCGATGAAGAACAGGGGGAAGAGGAAGGTGGGGCGTTTCATGGGGCGTGTCAGGCTCAGCGGTCGCCGAGCAGTTCGTTGTAGGTGTTGCGGAGTCGCTCGCGCAGCTTCATTACGGCGTAGCGCTTGCGGGAGATGATGGTCTTGAGGTTCTCGCCCAGGTCATCGGCGATGGACTGCAGTGTTTCCTCCTCCAGTTCGTTGCGCACGAAGACCACGCGCTGCTCCTCCGGAAGGGTGTCCAGGCCGCTCATCAGTTCCTCCCAGAAGATGCGTTTCAGTTCGGCCAGGTCGGGGTCGCTGTCGTCGGCCAGCAGGATGTCGCGGAATCCCAGGCCGCCATCCTCTTCCTCGTAGGCGAGGTCCTCGATGGCGGACGTGCGCTTCTTGCGGTAACGGTCGGTGATGCGGTTGCGCGCTACACGGAACAGCCACGCGCCCATCTGCTCAATGGCCTCGATCTCCGGCTGCGAGGCCAGCTGCATCCATACATCCTGGAGCACATCCTCGGCATCGGCCTCGGTGCGCACACGTCCGCGGATGAAGGACAGCAGTCCCCGCCCGTAGCGTTTCACCGCGGCCCCAATGCTCCGGTCGTTGGCCATTTCGTCGGCAAAGGTGGTGGTCACGTTGAGGTGGACGATGATGAAGCGGAATTACTTCATCGTCACCGGCACCCATCGCATCTCCGCCCTGCTGGCCGCTCGCTGGCCTACTGGCGCCTAGTGCACCTTTTGGACCTTTCCCTGCACGGCACGCCCATCCGTGAGCACGATACGATAGAGGTAGACGCCCTGTGCCAGCGTGCCCATATCAAGGGAGAGTGTCTTCTGGAAACGGGTCGTCAGGAGCCTCCGTCCGCTCAGTTCGAAAAGGGTGAGCTCGGCCGCGCCATCGGTGTTGAGCGTAATGCTGACCTGTTCTGCGAAAGGGTTCGGATGGATGGAGACCACAGGGCTGTCATAGGACGACCCCGCCAGGGATGTGTGCATGCCGCACGTACCGATCTGCTCCATCATGTTGTTCAAGCCCCAGCTGCTATGGCCACCCTGCAAGTACAGGCCGTCATCCGCATACTGGCAGGCCTGACCGGCGCTATCGGGGTATTGGATCACACCCAGGTGTGTGCTCATGGCCGCATGGGCCACGTAGATCCTCTCATCCGGTGCGAGCTTCAAGCTGTACGGATTGCCGGCAGTGGGGAACTCCGATCGGGAGGCGATGATCTCCGATGGGTCATTGGAGGAAAGGTCGTATTGCAACAGGCGTGCGTTGTTCGCCGATGCACTGAACCATTGGCCTACATACAACATGTTCCCGCTCGCGGAGAACGATGCCCCATAGAGCCCGCTCGCATTTCCGATCCCATCGTAAGCACCGTTCTCCGGAAGTGTGATCAGGTCGCTCAGGCTGCCCGTTGCATTGTTGAAGCTGAAGAGTTCGATGTCCGGATTGTACAGGGTGACCGCGACCACCTTCGAGCCGTCGGGAGAGGACTTCAATTCACCCACGGCATCATATCCCGACGAGCCGAGGTCACTATGGACCTTGCCAATGTTGGAGACCACCGGAGTGGTGGACACTCCTGCTGCTGTGACCAGGAAAGCCAGGTAGGCATTGCTGCCGTAGGCATGGCCCACGACCCACACGTCCGTTCCGTTCGCATGACGTATGGCGGTGATCTTCTCCGTGACGGGAGACGAATAGAGCATGCTATCCGTGAACGCGATACCACCAGCGCCACTGTTCAGGGACATGTCCACGGCGTGGAAGCGATAGCCCTGTCCGGAGAACGCCTGTACCTCTGAAGTGAAGATGTAGTAGATAGGGTCGGACCCCGGTCTCTGAACGATGGTGACCTGCGTGATGGTATTGCCGTTCATGACCAAGGGCGATGTGGTCATGAGCTGGCCATTACGGTCCCACACATGTGCGGAGTTGGTGCAGAACAGGTACTCCCCCGTGGATGCATCGGATACCGTAGCGCACCCCTCGTAGCTGTTGATGGGTCCGTCAGCAAGTACCGTAACGCTGCAATCATCTTCGAAATGAAGTCCAGCACCATCGTTGCCGAAGTACCAGGTGTGCGCCTGTTGTTGTCCTGCACAAAGCATCGGAAGCACGCCGAGCAGGAGGCAGGTGATGTGGGTCGGTATCGGCATCATGCTGTATGAGCGGTAAGCGTGGTACTTGTTTTTCATGAAGAAGACAGCGAATTCGTTACGATCGCTGTCCGAGGGTGCTGATCGAGGGTGAGCGACCATTGCATGAGCGTTGCTTAATACGGCCGGGGTGTTCACATTGGTCACCATGGCCCGGCGCAGGTGATCGCTAGTATGATGGTCGAAGTTAGGAACGGGGTCCTGTGTTGATGGTGTATCCGGATGGTACGGGTACCTTGTGCGGCATGCGTTCATGGTCTCTATTGATCGGTTGCTTGAGCGTGTTGGTGAGCAATGCGCAACCATCGGACAGTACGTTGATCGATCGCCCCAGCTACTGGCAGCATCACGACGAGCTCACCCTGCTGGTCGGTCTTGCACAGGGACGATACGGCGCGGTTGAGCTCGGTGTGGGGCGGAACGTCTTCGGCGTGATGCATCATCCATATGGTATCGGTTATCACCTCGGCGCCGAGATGCGTGTTGATCGTCCCGAGCAAGTGGGTGTGAAGGTGGGCGCGTATGTTACTGCGGGCTTTGCGATGGGCATGCAGCTCATTCATTACTTCGAGGGTTCCGAACAGTGCACCGTGCTACGACCCGAGATCGGCATCGGTGTGTTCAAGGCGAAGTTGACCTATGCATACAATGTTGGTCTCTCGTCGCAACGCTTGTCAGGGATCAACACGCACATGCTCTGTCTCTCCTATGCGTTGCGCATCAAGCGGCTGAAGCCTGCTGATGCTGCGAAGGAATAGCAGTGATGATGTCGGGCGCACTGCGTGATGCGATGATCGAAGTGCGGATGTGATCACCGTTGATCAAGTGATGATCCCACGTGGATCGATCGATCAGTGCATGCGATCGTTGATCGTGATCAACGCTTTCAACAATGGATGGTGAAAAGATCTTTGATGCACATGTTCACCATTGCCATGCATCGACCTACGTTTGTTCAAACTCCAAACACAATGGCAAAGAAAGCAGCACCGAAGAAAGCGACGAAGAAAGCCGCTCCGAAGAAGGCCACGAAGAAGGCCGCTCCGAAGAAGGCCGCAGCAAAGAAGGCGACCGCCAAGAAGGCCGCTCCTAAGAAGGCGACCGCCAAGAAGGCCGCTCCTAAGAAGGCTGCTGCCAAGAAGGCTGCCCCCAAGAAGTAAGCTGCTATCAGCTACGATCGAAGGGCCTGCGAAAGCAGGCCCTTCGGCGTTT
>CAZQFG010000170.1:0-6634 GCA_964592515.1 uncultured Chryseobacterium sp.
GGTGAACGTGGCCAGCATGCCCATCGCCGAACAAGGCATGGCCAACATGCTGAAGCTGAGCCCGGCCTAAGAGGTCTTGGGTGGGCGCCCCAGCAACAGGTCCATGTAGAACCCCGGCTTCTTCAGCCTTGCCCGCAGGTCGAGGTCGGTGAACATGCTGCTGATCGTATCGGCCAATGCGGGGTTCTTGTTGGCGCGGTCCACCACGAAGTCGAACAACCAGGCGTTGTTGGCCAGCTGTTGCAAGCGTGTGCTGATGGCCAGCTCCTGGCCCAGCCGTTTCCACACCCGCTGGTCGTAGGTCTTCAGGTGGGCGGCATCGGTGCGGCCGGCCCTCAACGCCTCTGAGGCTAAGGTCGCGGCGTGCACACCGCTGATCATGGCATGGCTGATGCCTTCGCCGGTGAAAGGGTCGATCAGGTGACCGGCATCGCCCACCAGCATGTATCCATCGCCGCTCAAGCGCTGTCGTTTGCTGGCCAGTGGCAGGCCCATGCCTTGTATCGGCCCATCCAGCGTTGCTGCTACGAACCGGTCGCGCAATTGGGGGTGTTCAGCAAGCAGCTTCACCAGCAGGACCTTCAGATCAGCACGACGCGCCTTCACCACATCGCTGCGCAGCCCCAGCCCCACGTTGGCACGTCCGCCCGGCAGCGGGAACACCCACAAGTAGCCGGGCAACAGGTCCTTCAGGAAAATGAGCTCGATGAAGCCTTGTGGATCGAGGTCTTTAACGCCGTGGTAGTAGGCTCGTACGCCAGCGGCGTGGTGGCGGGGCTCCATGGCCATACCGGCCACATGACGGGCAAAGCCTGAATTGGCTCCGCTGGCATCAATGATCAACGGGGCTGTGATCGTGGAGGGATCACCATGTTTGGACCGCGACGCACGTGGCTCTATCGACACCTGCCAGCCCTGCGGTTTCCGCTCGAACGTACGGGCGGCAGTTCCTTCGATCACCGTTACACCTTCCGCATGCTTGGCGCGCTGGAACAGGAGGTCGTCGAACTGCAGGCGTGGAAGGATCACACCCGGTGCTTCGCCGAGACCGGTCTGTCGTGAGAAGGGTACCCGAAGGCTTCTGCCACTGGGCGCCACGAAGGTGACCCCCCAACTGGGCATGGCATGGCCATCGCGCTTCACCACTGCGGCCAGGTCGGGATCGAGGCGCTCCAGGGTGCGCATCACCTTTCCGCTGAGGGCGTCGCCACACACTTTGTCACGCGGGAAAACGGCCTTCTCCACCAGCACGCATGGAACGCCCAGCTTGGCCAATTGCAGGGCCGCTGCGCTTCCGCCGGGGCCTCCACCCAGTATGCAAACGCTGGTGCGGACCTCTCCGCTCATGCCTTAGCTGCGGAAGGTGCCGGCCGTGAACTGGTCGAGGAAGCGCACGTCGTTCTCCCAGTACATGCGCAGATCGGGCACACGGTAGATCAGCTGCGTAATGCGCTCCACGCCCATGCCGAGCGCAAAGCCACTGTAACGTTCTGGGTCGATGCCGCAGTTGGCAAGCACGGCAGGGTCCACCATGCCGCATCCCATGATCTCCACCCAACCGCTGTGCTTGCAGAGGTTGCAGCCGCTGCCACCACACACGGTGCAGCTCATGTCCACTTCGGCACTGGGCTCCGTGAAGGGGAAGTAGCTGGGCCGCATGCGGATGCTCACCTCGGGGCCGAAAAGGTTCTTGGTGAAGAGGTCCAGCGTGCCTTTGAGATCGGCGAAGCTCACGCCCTCATCCACGTACAGGGCCTCCACTTGGTGGAACATGCAGTGGGCGCGTGCGCTGATGGCCTCGTTGCGGTAAACACGGCCAGGGCTGATGGTGCGGATCGGCGGTTCGCTGTTCTCCATCACCCGCACCTGCACACTGCTGGTGTGGGTGCGAAGGGCGAGGTCGCCGCCTTGCACGAAGAAGGTGTCCTGCATGTCGCGCGCAGGATGGTCCTGCGCGAAGTTGAGCGCGCTGAAGTTGTGGCGGTCGTCCTCCACTTCGGGGCCTTGGCTCACCGTGTAGCCCAAACGCGTGAACACATCCACGATGCGTTGGCGCACAATGGTGATGGGATGCAGGCTGCCGGTGGGTCCGCGGCGTGCAGGGGCGCTCAGGTCAAGTCCGTCCGTTGTGCTATTCTCTACGGACCCCAATGCCCCTTTCAGCTCATCGAGACGTTGTTGGGCCAGTTGTTTCAACTGGTTCATGCGCTGGCCCAGTGCGCGCTTTTCATCGCCCGCCACGGTGCGGAAGGCCTCGAACAGCTCGGTAACGGCACCGTTCTTTCCCAACATCGCCACCCGGAAGCGCTCCACCTCATCGGCGGTGCGGGCTTGGGCGTTCTTCAATTCCGCCTCCAGGGCGGCCACTCGTTCGATCAGGCTCATCGGATCTGGCGCATGAACATGCGGACATCAATTATGGGGCGGTCGTTAACGCCGGTGGGTCGTGCGGCGATGGCGTCCACCACTTCCATTCCTTCGATCACCTCGCCGAACACGGTGTAGGCACCATCCAAGTGCGGTGCGCCACCAATGGTGGCATAAGTGCGTTGATCGGCCGTGGTGTAGGTCACTCGGTCCGCGCCCCTGCCAGCGTTCAGGCGGTCAAGGTCCACGGTCTGCCAGGTCTTGCCCTGCACGATGTAGAACTGGCTGCCATTGCTGCGTCGTTCGGGGTTCACTTGATCGGGTTGTCGCGCTGCGGCCAGTGTGCCTTTGCGGTGGAACAGGCCGGGTACGATCTCCGCAGGAACAGTGTACCCCGGCCCTCCATTGCCCAGTTCGACATTGGGGCCTGCGGTACGGCTCCCAGGATCTCCGCCTTGCACCATGAGGCCCGGGATGATGCGGTGGAACAGTAGGCTATCGTATGCCCCTTCGCGCACAAGCTTCAGGAAATTGTCGCGGTGCAGCGGGGTCTCGTTGTACAGTTCCACCACGATGCTGCCCAGCGTGGTGCGGATCTCCACCTGGGGACGGGCCTGCGCGTGCGACACCACCGGGAACCCTAGCAAACAAAGGGTGGTGAACAGGGTGGCCAGGGCGCGTTGCACAGGGATCGGGCGCTTCCTTACATTTGACATCCGTGAAGCCTTGTCCAGCAAGGCGTCCAAAAGTAACCCAATGCCTCTTGCCATGTCGCGTAACGTGTTCACCGTTCTTGCAGCGCTCGTATTCTCGGCCATCGTGTTGCCGGCCTGCAACAAGGAAGAACCCACAGTGGCCGTGATCACCGTGGTGGATGAGGACGGTGCTGCGGTACCGGGGGCCGTGGTGAAGCTCTTTGCTGCTCCGGCCTTTCCGCTGAGCGATCCCAACCGGTTGGACAAGGAGATCACCACGGATGCTTCGGGCCGTGCGGAATTCGACTACACCGACGAATACAAGCAGGGCCAGTCGGGCTTTGCTGTGCTGGACATCATCGCTACCAAGGACACCTTGATCGGCGAAGGCATCATCAAGCTCCTGGAAGAGGAGACCAACAACGAAACGGTCATCCTGCTGCCGGCCCAGTAAGGTCTCAGGCCTCCTCGAAATAGGCCAGTACGGCCTCCTTCATCAAGCGTTCCTGTTCCTCGGGCCCCAATGGAGGCAGGTCCTTCACGCGCTCGAAGTGCGGCCAGCCATCAGCATCGCGCCCCAATTCCCGGTAGTAACCATAGGGACCCAGCACCACGCAGATGGCGATGTGCATCAGCGCCACCTTCTCGTCCTTCTTGAACTCGCGTGCGTGCTGCCCAAGTTCTTGTACGCCGATCAGGAAGAGGATGGCGTTGAGGTCCAACGTGCCGGCCTCGAAACGGGTGGAAAGCCGGGTCACCAGATCGCGCCAGCGTTTATCGAATTGAAGGTCCAAGGAGCAGGGGTTATGACTGATAGTATGTTGCCGTGAACAGTCGCGGTCCGGGTGAAGGGCCACAAAGATCGCGCTTCCACGATCCCGCCACATTCCCCACCTTCACGCCCTGTGCTTCAGCGAACATGAACTGGCTCGATTGGCTCATCCTTCTCGTTCTCGGCTTGGCGGCCTTCAAGGGGTTCCAGCGTGGGTTCATTGTTGAATTGGCCTCGCTGGTGGCTTTGGCGCTGGGCATTTGGGCTGCAGTGCACATCAGCGATCGGGTGGCCGCGCTCGTGGGGCTGGACCCCGACAATGTGGCCCTGGCCTTCCTGGTCACTTTTCTGGGGGTATTGCTCGCGGTGAACCTTCTGGCCCGTGGCCTTACCGCGCTTGTGGACCTGGCCCAACTGGGACTGCCCAACAAGCTCGTGGGCATCTTCTTCGGTGTGTTGCGCTCGGCATTTTCCTTAAGCGTTGCGCTGAACCTGTTGGTGGGTTATTCCGAAGGCACCATGCCGCCCGATAACGTCCGCGAAGCATCCAGGTCCTATGCGCCCATCAGGGCCTTTGCCCCGATGTTGGTGCCTGCGCTCGACGACACCAAGTGGGTGCGTTACGCGGTGGAGGAACTGAAGGAGGGTGTTGACCGCATCACCACGGAGAACGACCGTTCGGAGCCATGACCTTTCCGGAGGACAAACGTGGACAGGCGTGGCTGACGGCCTTTGTGGCGGTGCCGTTCGCGTTGCTGTGGCCCATGGGCGAACTGCTGACCGATGGGATCGGCATGCGCGTGCTCTATGGCGGCGTGCTCGGCCTGCTTGGTGCGGTCATTGGCCTTTTGCTCTACGCGTTGTTCGGCCACCGACCAATAGGGGTGCGTGTGGCCGTACTGGTCACCGTGTTCCTGCTCGGCTTGCTGGTGGCCTTGTGGTCCCGGCCCTGAGGTCGACCTCAGGCCTTCTTCACCCCAACGGCGTTCAGGCCGCGTGGCCCGCGCTCCAGGTCGAAGGTCACCTTGTCGCCCTCGCGCACCTCATCGAGCAAAGCGCTCACGTGCACGAAATAGCGCTCCCGTGTGCCGTCCTCCTGGATGAAACCGAACCCGCGCGACTCATCAAAGCGATCGATGCGACCGGTACGTACCACGGGGCCCTCATCCACACGGCGTGGAACACCCAGCTCGATATCGTCGGCATTCACCTCCTTCCGCTTCGTGGGGTCTGGAGGCGTGCTGCTGATCTGTCCGTTCTCGTCCACATAGGCGATCATGCTATCGAAATCGCCGGTGCCGGAGGACTTGCGTTCCTCCTTGCGGACCTTTTTCTCTTCCTGCTTCTGCTGGCGCTTCTTTTCCTTCTCGCGCTTGTTGAACGAACCTGATGATCTGGCCAAGTGGTAGTGGTACTGGTAACGACCGATGGTCGATGACCTCTTATTGGGTCTCTTACGCCATCGGTAACGCTATCAAAGGTAGCTTAAATCCCCAAGAGGCCCGTATGCTCGTCAATGAGCGCTTCGGAGCGAGTCGTTAACCTGTTCTGCTCAGTAGAAACCACCGACGCCCAGGTCCTTTTTAAGGGCTTGGATCTCTGCGTACGAACGACCGTGCTTGAAGAGGATGGTCTTCAACCGGAGCCTGCCAACATGCTCCTTCAACTGGATACCCTGCTTGTACATAGTGCTGAGCAGGATCTCCATGTCGGAGACCTGTTCACGGCTCTCGACCAGGAACTTGAGCGTACGCTCGCTTCCATCCTTCATGCCGAGGGTCAGTGTCGCGATACCGTTGTGAAGGATGTCCTTGGGTCCGAGCGGCTCTCCCTTGATGTGGTTATGCGCGAGCACGGCCGTTCGTACGTCCTTGAACTGTAGATGGACATCATCACCATTGCCGATCCGCCTCAATCCGAGATCATCCGCATGCAGCTCGCCGATGACGTCCTTTTCCTTTGGCCAGTCCGGGAGCAGTCTTCGCGGTATGCCGAGAAGTTGAAGCACGAAGGCAAGCGCTGACAATAGCACAAGTATCCCTTTCAGGTCCCACCAAACAGCGATCGCGCAGACCGCGATAATGATCGGGATCGAGCGCAGGAAGGCTTTGTCCTGATCAGGCTCCAAGGACGCTTTGTCAGGGCGTATGAGCTTGAAGCCGCGCATTGGTCCAAGACCAAAATGTAGTCCGCTCAGTCCTGCACCGCCGCGATCCCAGGCAACACCTTCCCCTCCAGATACTCCAGCATCGCACCACCTCCGGTGCTCACGTAGCTGATCTTCTCCGCCAGACCGAACTGGTTCACAGCTGCCACGCTGTCGCCGCCGCCTACGAGGGAGAAGGCGCCTTTCCCGGTCGCTTCGGCTACGGCGTTGGCAATGGCGATGGTGCCTTGCTGGAAGGGCTCCATTTCGAACACGCCCATGGGGCCGTTCCACAGGATGGTCTTGCTGCCCAGGATGGCTTTGCGGAAGGTCTCGATGCTCTTGGGACCGATATCAAGGGCCATCCAGCCATCGGGTACGGCGTCGGCGGCGCATTGGTCGGTGTTGGCGGTGGCGGCGAAGGCGTCGGCCACCACGGCATCGGTAGGGATGTGCAGTTTCACGCCCTTGGCCTTGGCCTTCTCGATCACGGTGCGTGCGGTGTCCAGCAGGTCCTCTTCGACCAGGCTCGAACCCGTACTGCCGCCCATGGCCTTTACGAAGGTGTTGGCCATGCCGCCACCGATGATGAGCTTGTCACAGCTCTTCAGCAGGTTCTCCAACACCTCGATCTTGCTGCTCACCTTGCTGCCA
>CAZQFG010000171.1:0-6632 GCA_964592515.1 uncultured Chryseobacterium sp.
AGCCGGGTGTGGGCAGAACCTGTGCGAAGCCGGGCATGACCGCCGGATGCCACGCCGAACTTCGTCTCCGAACGGTCGGTCGTGGTCCAGATCATTATCTGATCGCCTGATCGTCTGAGCGGTCATGGACATCAGCATCTATTTCAAGCCCTCGGAGCGTTTCGGTGGCAGCCGGCCCGAATGGCCTGCGAACAGTTTGGGCGACAACACCATCTTCCACACCCAAGGGAAGGGCTTCCCGCCACTCGAGGGCATGCAGGTGGCCATCTTCGGTGTGATGGACGATCCCGGTCATGCACGGCCGCGTACCTGTTCCGAGGCCCCGGACGCCATTCGCGAGCAGCTCTATCAGTTATTCCTCCCCGCTGGCAACATGCAGCTCGTTGATCTCGGGGACATTCACCCCGGGGCAAGCGCCGCGGATACCCAGCATGCCGTGGCCGAAACGCTGGCCGAGCTCATGCGCATGAACATCGTGCCCATCCTCATCGGCGGCGGACAAGGCCATACCTACTCGCAATACCTGGCCTACGAAATGCTGGAGCGCACCGCCAATCTGGTGTGCATCGATGGTCGGTTCGATCTCGGGGAGCCGGGGCAGGGCCTGGCCGAAACGAGCTACCTCAGCCACATCGTGCTACGGCAGCCCAACTACCTCTTCAATTACAGCAACCTCGGCTTCCAGACCTACCTGGTGGACCAGCCGGGCATCGAACTGATGGACAAGCTGTATTTCGATGCGCACCGCCTCGGCGAACTGCGTGCGCACCTTTCCGATGCCGAACCCGTGCTCCGCAATGCCGATACTGTAAGTGTGGACATGAACGCTGTGCGTCGCAGCGATGCGCCCGGCATCACGCGGCCCGGGCCCAATGGATTCCACGGTGAGGAGATCTGCCAGCTCATGCGCTATGCGGGCATCAGCGAGAAGGTGACCTCAGTGGGCATCTACGAGATGGACCCCGCCCGCGACCAGGACGGTGTTACGGCGCAGCTCGTGGCGCAAATGGTGTGGTGCTTCCTCGACGGCTTCCGCAGTCGCACGAACGATCTGCCCTGGCTCGATCGCAAGCGCTTCACCCGGTTCCGCATCCCCATCCGTGGCCACGAACAGGAGCTTGTGTTCTACAAGAGCAACGTGAGCGACCGTTGGTGGATGGACATTCCATACCGCGCCGAACAAGAGGCCCGCTTCGAGCGTCACCATCTTGTTCCGTGCAGCTATACCGACTACCAGACGGCCTGCCGGGAAGAGGTCCCGGACCGCTGGTGGCGCACCTTCCAGAAGCTCAGTTGATCGCCGTCGGGCGGTTGCTGGTGCCCCGGGATCCCACGTCCGCCGATATCGTGGCGGATTTGGTGGGATCGGATCTTTGCTATATTGGCACCGGGATCTGACGGATACCCATGGGGTAAAACTTGCTCCATGGCCCGCCAACACTGAACGGAACACCAGCATGAGGGGGATAATCACCGCAGCGTTTTGCGCGGCCGTGGGCGGAACAGTGTTCGCCCAACAGGACCCGCAATTCACCCAGTACATGTTCGACCGCCTGTCGGTCAATCCGGCCGTGGCCGGCATTACTGGCCAATTGTGTGCCACAGCGATGTTCCGCCAGCAATGGACGGGATTCGACGGTGCGCCGAAGACCGGTCTGCTCAATGCATCGATGGCGATCAAGCCCATCAGCAGCGGTATCGGCCTATCGGTCTACCTTGATGAGCTGGGCCAGCAGAAGAGCACCTTCGCCCGCCTGAGCTATTCGTACCACAAAAAGCTGGGCACCGGTACCTTGGGTATCGGCCTGTCCGCCGGCCTCGTCAGCCATACGCTCGGCCGCGATTGGCGCACCCGTGACCCCCTCGCGCAGGATGCGGCCATCCCCGCCAACGGCGACAGCGACTCCAGCTTCGATCTGGGTGGTGGTCTGTACTATACCTCACCCACGTTCTGGATCGGTATCTCGGCCACACACATCACCGAGGGTGAGATGGAGGACGTTAGCATCAAGACCGCGCGCCACTACTGGGTGCAGGCCGGTTACGACTGGGCCATCAAGGGCGACAAGAAGTACATCCTTCAGCCTTCTGTGCTCGTGAAGTCAGATGCCACTTCCACCCAAGTGGACCTTAACGCCACCTTCCTCTATAATAACATGGTGTGGCTGGGCGTTTCGTACCGTACGGAGGATGCCATCGCCCCCATGATCGGTTACCAGTTCAAGCCGAACGACAAGTCGATGCTGCGGATCGGTTACAGCTACGATGTCACCACGTCGGCGCTCTCGAACTACAGCAGTGGCAGCCACGAAGTGATGCTCAACTACTGCGTGTTGCTGGTGAAACCGCCCGATGTTCAGATCTACCGCAACGTAAGGTTCCTCTGACCGAACGAAACCAAAACGCTTCAACTGCCGTACATCGCCTCGTCCAAGGTGTTCACTTACCGGAATACCCGAAGACATAGGCCCCTGCAAGGAAAACCAATGGAACGGCATAACAGGAAGAGCATGATACGTCCCATTTTGTATCTCGGCGCTATTGGCTTGCTGGCGAGCTGTGGCGGTGGTGGCCAGGGGCAGCTGATCGGCGCCCAAGGTCGCCCAGGTTGGTATCAGGTCGATCCCTACGGGATGAACTATATCGGCATGGGTAGCTTCGTGATGGGTCCAAGTGACCAGGATGTGCCCTATGCGGTGGTCTCCAAGAGCAAGACCGTTTCGGTGCAGGCCTTCTACATCGATCAGACGGAGATCACCAACAACGAGTACCGGCAGTTCGTGTACTACGTGCGTGATTCCATTGCCAAGCGGACCTTGGGCGATGAGGATATCGGAGAGCACATCATCACGGAGGATGAGTACGGCGAGGAGATCGATCCACCCGTGCTGAACTGGCGTGAGCGCATCAACTGGTATGGCGATGAGGAGCGCGAAGCCCTGGCCGACATGTTCCTGAGCGAAAGTGAGCGCTTCTATCGCCGCAAGGAGATCGACACGCGCAAGCTGAACTTCGAGTACTACTGGATCGACCTGAAGGAGGCGGCCCGCAAGGCGAACAACGCCCGCGACCTGGATCTGAGCTACACCAACGTGAAGGGCCAGAACAACGCCATCCGTGGTCACAGCGATCGCAGCAAGTTCATCATCAAGGAAGTGATCAATGTGTACCCCGACACACTGGTGTGGGTGCACGATTTCACCTACTCCTTCAACGAGCCGATGACCGAGAACTACTTCTGGCATCCGGCCTACGACGATTATCCGGTGGTGGGTGTGACATGGGTGCAGGCCAATGCCTTCAACGTGTGGCGCACCCAGTTGATGAACAGCTGGCTGGAGCAGAACGGCGAGGCCTTCGTGAACCGTTTCCGTCTGCCCACGGAGGCTGAGTGGGAATACGCCGCTCGAGGTGGGCTGGACCTGGCACCGTATCCTTGGGGCGGTCCCTATGTGCGTAACCGCCAGGGTTGCTTCCTCGGCAACTTCAAGCCCCTGCACGGCAACTACGTGGATGACGGTGGTTTCCACACCGTACCCGTGGACAGCTACACGCCCAACGATTACGGCCTGTACAGCATGGCCGGAAACGTGGCCGAGTGGACGAGCACCGCGTTCGATGAGAGCGTATACGACTTCGACCACGACCTGAACCCCGAGTACAGCTACGACGCCATTGCAAGTGATCCCCCCTCGCTGAAGCGTAAGGTGATCCGCGGTGGCTCATGGAAGGATATCGGTTATTATATGCAGACCGGTACCCGCAGCTACGAATACCAGGATACCACGAAGGCCTACATCGGCTTCCGTTCGGTGATGACCTTCCTGGGCCGTGGCAAAGCAGTGAACGCCGAGGACCTCTAGACCAAGGAACTGACGACCGTTACCTGACCTCAACGGTCGCATTCATAGACGTAAGGAACCAGACTCTCAGACCAACCAACAAACGCAAGGAAGAACGATGAAACCAGGCAGCAAGAGGTGGAAGAACTTCATGGCCAAACTGTACGGTATCGGTGCAGCGGTCGTGATCGTGGGTGCTCTCTTCAAGATCCAACACTGGCCATTTGCCAGTCTGTTCCTCGTAATTGGTCTTAGCACCGAGGCCATCATCTTCTTCTTCTCGGCATTCGAACCTCCCCACGAGGATCCGGATTGGAGCTTGGTTTATCCCGAGCTGGCCACCGGCGAGAAGGCCGAAGGAGATGAGTTCCGCAAGGACGACCAGCGCTCGATCACCGAGCAGTTGGACAACATGCTGGAAAGCGCCAAGATCGAGCCCGAGCTCATCGCGAGCCTGGGTGATGGCATGCGCAGCCTGAGCGATCAGGCCAAGCAAATGGGCCAGATCACCGGTGCCGCTTCGGCCACCAACGAGTACGCCAACAGCCTGAAGGAAGCTTCGGTGAAGGTGAGCAGCCTGAGCGACAGCTACGCCAAGGCCAGCGAAAGCCTCGTGGGCCTGACCGCTAACGTGGATGCCGGCCGCAACGCGGGTGAGAGCCTCCAGAAGATGAGCCAGAACCTGAGCGCCCTGAACGAGATGTACGAGCTGCAGCTTCGCGGCAGCCGTGAGAAGCTCGAGGCCGCCAACCAGATGTTCGAGGGTATGGGCGAAATGCTCACCAACCTGAAGAACTCGGTGGACGACACCAAGCGCTACAAGGAGAACATCTCTGAGCTCAGCGATAACCTCGCCAAGCTGAACACCGTCTACGGCAACATGCTTGCCGCCATGACCGTGCGTTGATCCAACCTGCCCTTCGAGTAAGGAACCATTTAACCGAACAACCCCATGGCAGGAGGTAAGCTGTCCCCCCGACAGCAGATGATCAACATGATGTACTTGGTACTGACGGCGCTGCTGGCGCTGAACGTATCCAAGGAGATCTTGGACAGCTTCATTACCGTGAACACCGGTCTGGAGAATACCAAGCTCTCCCTCAACGACAAGATGACCGCCCAGTACGCCAGCTTCGAGGCCTTCGCCAAGGAGAACGAGGCGAAGTACGGCGCGGCCTGGAACGAAGCGAAGAAGATCAAAGCGGCCGGTGCTGAGTTGATCTCCTACGTGGACTCCATCAAGGCCAATGTCATCATCAAGGCGGAAGGCTGGCCCCGCGATAGCGTGGTGCTCGGTGATGGCCGCATTGTGGACCTTGCCAAGGTGACCAAGAAGGACAGCCACGACGAACTGACCAACATGCTGATCGGTGATGAGCCGAGCAAGCCGAAGGAAGGTCCGTTCACGGCCGTTGAACTGCGCCAGAAGCTGGAGGCTTTCAGGGACTTGGTGAAGAACAGCCGCAAAGACGACAAGGACTTGGCGGCTGCCATGGACCGGGTGTTCAACTTCGAGAACCGCAAGGATGCTTCGGGTACGGACAACAACTGGGAGAGCATCAACTTCTACCACGTTCCCCTGGCCGCCGGTATCACCATCCTCAGCAAGATCCAGAGCGATGTTCGCAATGCGGAAGGCGAGGTGGTGAAGCGCATGATGGACGCCGTGGAGGGTAAGAGCTTCAAGTTCAACAAGCTCACCGCCATTGTGAAACCCCAGAGCAGCTATGTGACCGTGGGTAGCAAGTACATGGCCGACATCTTCCTGGGCGCCTATGATGACCAGAACGCTCCTGAAGTGTACATCTGCGGACCTGGTGCCCGTGTGGACACCGCGAAGAAGGAGATCATCGGTGAGGCCATCAAACTGCCAATGAACGGTGCCATGGCCCGTTTGGAGCAGGTGGCTTCAGGCGCTGGTCTCCGGACGGTGAGCGGTATCATCAAGTACAAGCCGGTGGGTGGCGAGATCACCACGGAGGTGTTCACTACGGAATACGAGGTGGCCGCCCCCAATCTGGTCGTGAGCCCCACCAAAATGAACGTGTTCTACCGCGGTGTGGATAACCCCGTGAGCGTAAGCGTGTCAGGTTACAGTGACAAGGATATCGTCCCTACCGCGACCAACGGAGCACTGACCAAGGGTGCCGAAGGCTGGATCATGCGTCCGGGCAAGGATGCCGAGGCTGTGATCAGCGCTACCGTGACCAACCCCGACGGCACGAAGAAGTCGATGACCGGCATGAAGTTCCGCGTGAAGAACGTGCCGAACCCTTCGCCCTACTTCGCCGGCAAGAGCGTGAACGACGAGAACATCAAGAAGGCCGAGCTCACCGCTGCTGCTGGTGTGATCGCCAAGATGGAGAACTTCGAGTTCGACCTGAAGTTCGAAGTGGTCTCCTTCAAGGTGACCATGATCGTGGGTGGCGTTCCCTTGGAGAAAGAGGTGAAAGGCCCTGCCGTGTCCTCGGACATGAAGGAAATGTTCCAGAAGGCGAAACCTGGCCAGAAGGTCTATATCGAAGGCATCAAGGCAAGAGGTCCGGACGGCACCGTGCGGAACCTGGGTTCGCTTTCGTTCAAGGTGGTGTAATGACCGTTTAAACGGAGACCGAGATGAGGACCTGCAAGAACATCCTGACCACCGCGGCGATCGCCGTGGCTGGCCTGTGCGCGGCACCAGTTGCCGTGGCGCAGACCGTGCTCGATGGTGCCTACATCAAGGAGCACACGAAGACCAAGCGCGTGGTGCCCTACACGCACATCCGCGAGGCGGACGTGATGTGGGCG
>CAZQFG010000172.1:0-6546 GCA_964592515.1 uncultured Chryseobacterium sp.
GGCGAGGTGACGCTGCCCATCGTGGCCGCCACCACCGCCACGGTGATGGTGTTCGTGCCGCTCCTTTTCTGGCCGGGTATCATGGGCCAGTTCATGAAGTGGATGCCCATCACCTTCATGGTGTCGCTGAGCGCATCGCTCTTCGTGGCGCTCGTGGTGAACCCCGCCCTCAGCACCCAGTTCATGAAGGTGGAGCGGGAGAATCCCAATGCACGGAAGGTGTATCGCCTGGTCGGCATCTTCGCTGTGGTCGGCACCCTGCTGGTCGTGCTTGGCAAGTCCTTTGGGGCGGAACTCCTCGTGGGCGTTGGTGCGCTCGCCATCCTCGCCGCGATCCTCGGCGTGCTGAACCTGAAGGTGGCCATCCCGGGTACGCGCTGGTTCCAGGACGTGTTCCTGCCCCGTCTGGAGACCCAGTACGAGCGCTTCCTGCGTTACGCGTTGGACAAGCACCACCCGCGCACCTTCCTCTTCGGCACCTTCGGCCTGTTGCTACTGGCCATCGCACTGCTCATCATCGCCCCGCCCAAGGTGGAGTTCTTCCCGGTGAACGAGCCCAAGTACGTGAACATCTTCATTGAGGCGCCCATCGGCACGGACATCGACAAGACCGACCGTATCACCCGGCATATCGAGGCCCAGGTGAACGCGATCGTGAACGTTCCACCCTACATCGAGGTGAAAGAGGTGGAGCAGAACGACGGTACCATGGAACGGGAAACTGTCAACTGGCTGATCAACTCCATGATCACACAGGTGGGCAATGGCACCAGCGATCCAGCACAGGGCGTGAGCCTGGCCAACACCCCGAACAAGGCGCGCATCCAGCTCAACTTCGTGAAGTTCTCCGACCGGCGCGGCTTCAAGACGAACGATGTACTGCTGAAGCTTCAGCGCGAGCTGCAGGGTTATCCTGGTGTCATCGTGAGCGTGGACAAGGATGCTGCAGGCCCCCCCACCGGCAAGCCGATCAACATCGAGCTCACCGGTGATGAGATCGAGCCGTTGCTGGCCGAGGCGGATTCCCTGAAGGCCTTCCTGGAAGGCAAGAACGTGCCTGGGGTGGAGGCGCTCCGCATCGACATCGACCGGGCCAAGCCCGAGATGCCCATCATCATCGACCGGGCCAAGGCACGCCGCCTCAACGTGAGCACCTACGCCATCGCTGATGCCATCCGAACGGCGCTCTTCGGCAAGGAGGTGAGCACCTTCCGCATCGAGGGTGACGATGACGACTACAAGATCATGGTGCGGTTGCAGGACGACCAGCGCTATGATGTGGGCGCGATCATGAACATGAACATCACCTTCCGCGACATGCTCAATGGGCAGATCAGGCAGGTGCCCATCAGTGCGGTGGCGAAGGAGGAGCTGAGCAGCACCTTCAGCGCCATCAAGCGCACCGACCTGAAGCGCGTGGTGACGGTGAGCAGCAACGTCATCGCCGGCTACAACGCGAACGACGTGATCGCCGAGATGAAGGATGCGCTGCTCGGCTACCCGAAGGACGAGCGGTTCGGCATGGCATTCACCGGCCAGCAGGAGGAACAGATGAAGGAGATGGCCTTCCTGGGCCAGGCTTTTCTCATCGCCATCTTCATCGTATTCCTCATCATCGTATGGCAGTTCAACAGCATCAGCTGGCCGGTGGTGATCCTGAGCACCGTGCTGTTCAGCACCATTGGGGTGTTCCTCGGGTTGGTGGTGTTCCGCATGGACTTCATCATCCTCATGACCATGCTCGGGATCATCTCGCTCATCGGTGTGGTGGTGAACAACGCCATCGTGCTCATGGACTTCGCGAAGCTGCTCTTTGAACGGCAGAAGGAGAAGCGCGGCCTTCCTGAGGAGTCGGAACTGCCGATCGATGTTACGCGGGATATGCTCATCATCGCCGGGAAGACCCGTCTGCGCCCCGTGCTGCTCACCGCGGTGACGGCCGTCCTCGGCCTCCTGCCCTTGGCCGTGGGCTTCAACCTCAACTTTGGCACGCTGCTCACCGAGCTGGACCCGCACATCCATATCGGCGGCGACAACGTGATCTTCTGGGGTCCGCTGAGCTGGGCGGTGATCTACGGTCTCACCTTCGCCACCTTCCTCACCCTGGTGATGGTTCCGGTGATGCTGCTGATCATTGCCAAGATCAAGCACCGGCGGCAGTGGAACCGCAGCCTGGTGGCGAAGGGTTGAGCAGCTCGCGCGAACAGCTTATTTTGGAGCGGCCCCACCCGGGGCCGCTCCCTGTTTTGAGGACCCTCATCGCTCAACTCGCCGGGCCCCTGGCCGGTGCCGTGGTGTACGGCCTCATGGCCCATCATGGACCACAGCCTGCCTGCATGGCCGGGATCGTGGCCTGGATGGCGGTCTGGTGGATCAGCGAGGCGGTGCCCATCGCCATGACCTCGCTGCTGCCCCTGGTCCTGTTTCCATTGACCGGCATCGACACTGTGGCCGGTGTGGCGGTGAACTACGGCAAGGAGATCATCTTCCTCTTCCTCGGGGGCTTCATCATCGCCCTGGGCATCGAGCGCAGCAACCTCCACCGACGCATCGCGCTCGGCATCATGGCGCGCGTGGGCGGCGGTTCGTCGCGACTGGTGTTGGGCATTATGCTGGCCTGTGCGCTGCTGAGCATGTGGATCAACAGCACGGCGGCCACACTGGTGATGTTGCCCATCGCGCTGAGCCTCATCGATGGCGAGGATGCACCGGCGGATGTGCGTCAGCGGCTCACCGTTCCATTGCTCCTGGGTGTGGCCTATGGCGCCACCATCGGGGGCATGGCCACACCGGTGGGCACCCCGCCTAACTTGGTCTTTTTAGAGATGTGGCGCCAGCTGTACCCGGGTCGGCCTGCGGTGGGCTTCGGACAATGGATGACCATCGGCGTTCCCTTGATGATCCTGTACCTGGCCATCGCCTGGCTGCTGCTCACGCGGGTCTTCCACCGCCTGAAGGGCGATAGCCTTGGTGGGACCGAGCTCATGCGCGAGCGGATCGGCGCGCTGGGCCCGGCCTCCCGCGATGAATGGCTGGCCGGTCTGGTCTTCGCGCTGGTCGCTCTGGTGTGGATGACCGGCGACAGTCTGCGCAGCGGGGAGGTGGTGCTCTTCACCGGATGGAGGGAGCGCGTGGAGACCCTGTCCGGCCTCACCGATGCGGCGGTCGGCCTGGTGGGGGCGCTGTTGCTGTTCCTATTGCCCGCTGTGAGACCGCGCAAAGCACAGCATGACTCCTATGCGACCCACGGGGAGGGTCCGTCCCGCTTGATGGATTGGAGCTTCGCCGAAAGACGTGTGCCGTGGGGTATCCTGCTGCTCATCGGCGGGGGGTTCGCCCTGGCCTCCGGGGTTGAGTCCAGCGGATTGAGCGCCATCATCGGCGATTCGATGACAGGCCTGGGCTCGTTGCCTGCCGCGCTGCTGCTCGGTGTGCTGGTCCTGTTGGTCTGTTTGTTGAGCGAACTGGGCAGCAACACGGCCACGGCCAGCCTCACCCTGCCCATCCTGGCCGCGATGGCCGAGCGTTGGGGCATGGACCCACAGGACCTCCTCTGGCCGGCTGCGTTGGGCGCCAGCCTTGGGTTCATGCTGCCGGTGGCGAGCCCCATGCAGTCCATCGTGTTCGGGTCTGGGCGCATCCCCATGCGGTCCATGGTACGCGTGGGGGTCTGGATGGACCTCGTGGGGGTGGGACTGCTCATGCTGTTCTTCGCGTGGTGAGGGGCGCCAAGTGACCCTGGACCCCTGCACCGATCCGTCAGAACGCCAGCGTGGTCGGTGAGCGTTCATCCACATCCCGCGGACATGGGGAGGGGACCTACGGCGGATAGGGTCCGAAGTAGGATACGCACGGCGTATCGTTCCAAGGGCAGTGCCCGAGGAAGGGAAGGTCCACGTGGGTAGTGTCGCCTGGACGGATGTTGACAACTCCGAACGGTCCGTGAAGCCATCGCATCAAGCAGGCCGTGTCGATCGGTTGAGTGTGCAGTGTCGGCTTACTATGTTCAACGAGGAGATGGCGGTAGCGCCGGTCATCCACCCGGTCTCGGTCCAGCAATAAATAGGCCCCTTCCGGCAGACTGACGTATCCCTGTCCAAGTCCATCGGTCCGCACACTGTCGAACAGCGGTACGTCAATGTCGTTCAGTGCGAAAATGCCTATGCTGTCCACCTGCACAAGCCGCAGGTACATGGGACCCTGCCACGGATGGGCGCGCGGATAGTCAAGACCAGGATCAGCCCCGCCGCAGTAGGCTGGCTGATAGGTGGCGCTCACATGCAGCACGCCGTTCCGCAGGCTGCGGTCCCGGCTGCTCGGATCACCGGGGCTCCAACGCTGCATCGTTGAGCAGGCCATGGAGAAGAGCACCAGGAAGATGGCCAGCGTTCTCATCTCCGCCAATTGTGGCCGTTCGGCTTAGATCGTAGCGATCACCTTCAGCTCGATGGCGATCGGCGTGGGCAAGCAGTTGATCTCCAAGGTGGTGCGGCAAGGCGGGTCCTTCTCGAAGTACTCCTTCCACAGCCTGTTGTAGGTGGGGAAGTCGTCCTTCATGTTGGTGAGGAACACCGTGACGTCCACGATCTTGTCCCAGCTGCTGCCGCTATCCTCAAGGATCCACTTCACGTTCTGGAACACGCTGCGCACCTGCGTTTCAATGTCGTACGAGGCAATGGAGCCATCAGCGTTCAGCTCCACTCCGGGGATCTTCTTTGTGCCACGTTCGCGCGGCCCCACACCGCTCAGGAACAACAGGTCGCCCACGCGACGGGCATGTGGGTAATGGCCAACTGGCTCGGGTGCCTTGTTGCTGGAGATGCTGCTCATCCTGCAAAGGTGCTACAACGGATCGAAGGGTCACCGCACGAAGAAGCCCCGTCCCCGGGGCTCCTTCCACTGCTCATCCGAACACAGGAGGCGACGATCACCTGCCCCGCCACTAGTGTGGTGGGCAATACCCTCCCGGGTATCGTTGGAGTGAGGGTCGCGATGGCCCTTTGCTTAAGGACGATCCCCCATCATGGTGCTCGGACGTTCGATCGGTTCGGTATATGCTAAACTTGTTGGCGTGTGTTCCTAAGACGTTCGGACAGTGTGAAGCGTTAGCGGACGCATTGCGCGGTTTTTCCACCGTCCATCAACAACCATTGACTTCGATCTTTGTTCCCTCGGTATTCCACCATCCCACTATTCAACGAACAACAGCGATCACATGCGCTACCGTCGCCTCGGCACCTCTGGTCTTCAGGTCTCTGAACTCTCCCTCGGCAGCTGGCTCACCTTCGGCAAACAGATCACCGACGCTACTGCTGAGAAGTTGATGAAGACCGCATATGACAACGGCATCAACTTCTTCGATAACGCCGAGATCTACGCTCGCGGTGAGAGCGAGCGTGTAATGGGTAGGATCCTGAAGAAGCAAAAGTGGTCGCGCGATTCCTGGGTCGTGAGCAGCAAGGCTTATTTCGGCGCTGGCGGAAAGCTGCCTACCCAGGTAGGGCTGCACCGCAAGCATGTGGTGGAGGCCTGCAACGCGGCACTGCAACGCCTGCAGGTGGAATACCTGGACCTCTACTTCTGTCACCGGCCGGACAAGAACACGCCGATCGAGGAGACAGTGTGGACCATGCACCAGCTGATCATGAGCGGCAAGGTGCTCTACTGGGGCACCAGCGAGTGGAGCGCACAGGAGATCATGGAGGCCCACATGGTGGCCAAACAGCATCACCTGATCGGCCCAGTGATGGAGCAGCCGCAGTACAACATGTTCCATCGCGCCAAGGTGGAGGTGGAGTTCAGCCAAGTGTACAGGACCGTGGGCCTGGGGACCACCATCTGGAGCCCGCTGGCCAGCGGCATCCTCTCCGGCAAGCATCGCGACATCAAGGCCACCAAGGGCACGCGCCTTACCATGGAAGGGCTCGATTGGCTGCGCGAACGTGAGCTGACGCCCGTGCGTCTTAGGACCGTGGAGAAGCTGAACAAGATCGCCGATGGGATAGGCCTATCGCTGCCCGTGATGGCACTTGCCTGGTGCCTGAAGAACCCCAACGTGAGCACCGTGATCCTCGGTGCCAGCAAGGAAGCGCAACTGAAGGAGAACCTGAAGGCCAGCGATGCGCAGGACCTGCTGACACCGGCTGTGATGGACAAGATCGAGAAGGTGTTGGACAATGCTCCGGTAAGGCCGCAATGGTGAACAGCGTGAGAACTGGATCGCTCACGGTCCATCACTAGTGAGGGGCGTGGCATAGGGCCTCCTATTGCTTACGGCTGGGTGTGTGCTAGCTTGGTATTGCGCAACCTCACTCGCCATGGAACACATCAACTTGTTTCGCCCGGTGCGGGCCGCCCTGATATTGGTTCTTCTGATGGTGCCAGGTGCCACCAGCGCACAGTCGTTGGAATGGGCCCGGTCAGCTGGTGGTACACTACAGGAGATCGCATTTGCGGTGGCTGTGGACGCTGAAGCATCCGTGATCACTACAGGGTCCTTCACCCTCACGGCCGATATGGACCCCGGTGCCGGTGTGAGCAATCTTA
>CAZQFG010000173.1:0-6522 GCA_964592515.1 uncultured Chryseobacterium sp.
GCCGCCCGCCCCCACCACGGTGATCGAGATCGTGGAGGATGACCAGAAGGTGGAAGAAGTGGAGCAGATCGATAACGAGGTGGAAGAGGACACCAAGGTGGAAAAGGTGGAACGCCAGGAAGAGGAAGTGGAAGTGGAGCAGATCTTCACCATTGTGGAGGAAATGCCCAGCTTTCAAGGCGGTGAGGCCGAGCTCTTCAAATACCTGGGCAAGGCCATCAAGTACCCCCAAATGGCACAGGAGTCCGGTATTTCCGGCGTGGTGTACGTGACCTTCGTGGTGGATAAGGACGGCAAGATCCGCGATGCCAAAGTGCTGCGAGGCATCGGTGGCGGTTGCGATGAAGAGGCCATCCGTGTGGTGAAGGCCATGCCCCCTTGGAAGCCCGGCAAGCAGCGTGGTAAGCCTGTAACGGTGCAGTACAACCTGCCCATCCGCTTTACGCTGAAGTAAGTGCACAGCGATCGCAATGTTGAAAGGCCCGCCCCGTGCGGGCCTTTCCTTTGCGGGATATCTTTGGATCGTTCCGCCCAGCGGTTCCTGCTGCCATGGCCGTAAAGACCCCCGTCCGTTCCGCTGTTCCCCAGCCCCGCACCACGCCCACCATCGACCAGGTGGGTATCGAAGAGCGCGTGGCCCGCATCAAGACCCGGAGCATCAAGAAAGAGACGAAAGTGCAGGGCATGAAGCTCGCCTTGAGCATGATCGACCTCACCACGCTGGAGGGTGCCGATACCGCACAGAAGGTCCGGCAGATGTGCTTCAAGGCCATGCACCCGCACGATGCATTACCAGGCCTGCCCACAGTG
The DNA here is from genome assembly GCA_964592515.1 of uncultured Chryseobacterium sp. Taxonomy (GTDB): domain Bacteria; phylum Bacteroidota; class Bacteroidia; order Flavobacteriales_F; family PHOS-HE28; genus PHOS-HE28. The sequence goes on from CAZQFG010000173.1 coordinate 811, forward strand.
GCCGCGGTATGCGTATACCCTTCATTGGTGAAGGTGGCGAAGAAGGCGCTGGAGGGAAGCCACGTGAAGGTGGCCAGCGTAAGCACCGCCTTCCCCAGCGGCCAGGCCCCGCGCAACGTGAAGATCGCCGACACCAAGTTCGCCGTGAGCGAGGGCGCCGACGAGATCGACATGGTGATCAGCCGCGGACGCTTCCACCAAGGCGACTACGACTTCGTGTTCGACGAGATCGCCGCGATCAAGGAGGCCTGCGGCGAAGCCCGCCTGAAGGTGATCCTGGAGACCGGCGAGCTCGGCACCTACGACAAGGTGCGCCTGGCCAGCGACATCGCCATCGCGGCTGGCGCCGACTTCATCAAGACCAGCACCGGCAAGATCAGCCCCGCCGCCACCATGGAGGTGACGCTGGTGATGCTGCACGCCATCCGCGATCACTACCTGCGCACCGGGCAGATGATCGCCATGAAGCCCGCCGGGGGCATCCGAACCAGCAAACAAGCCCTGCACTACCTGATGATGGTGAAAGAGGAGCTGGGTCCCGAGTGGCTGCATCCGCACTGGTTCCGCTTCGGCGCCAGCAGCCTGGCCAACGACATCCTCATGCAACTACAAAAGGAGGCCGACGGGCATTACCAGAGCGGGGACTACTTCAGCTTGGATTGACCGCGCTCTCTGACAGGGCTGTGGGTATGAATGGCGAGACCCGGTCGATCTAGGAAGACCGCCGAGCGTTGGGGCGGGGGAGATCAATTGCTGTTGCTCCGTTGCGATCGTACACCCCGCCAATTATCATGGATCAAGCAGGGTGTTCAACTCCAGCAAGCATGCCAGGCACAGAACCTGCGCCACCCACCAGATGATGGTGGAGGTCGGTGTACCACGCCACTGACGATCGGCTCGTGTTTCGTCATTTCCACCGGTATGGCAGTGGCAAAGGTCCCGCGCTGCAAGGGCCTTGAACAGCTGATCTTTCACAGGGTGTAACCACGTATTTTTCTCAGGGTGGGAGGCCTGTTGACCTTGCTTCCAAGGTTGAAAGGCGATCGTTCGTCAACGGACCCTGTTCATTGGTTACGGTGTTCACCGTAGTACAGGGCAGCTCGTAGTGGATATGTTCGCGTGATCCAACTTGCTCACACCATGAGACCATCCACCTACCCTGTGATACTGCTTTTGTTGGTCGTCAGCTTTGCCATTGGGCCCAGGAACAGCAGCGCCCAATGGGCCCAGACCAACACGGGTATCACGGACCTTTCCCAGGGCGCATTCGTGCTCGGTGCATCGCCCACGCATCTCTTCGCGAAGGCCGGCAACACCCTGTACCGCAGCGCGGACAACGGTGATACTTGGACCGCTGCGACCAACCCCGTGGCGCTCAATCCCACGGAGAGCGGCCTGTTCGTAGGTGGCCGCTACTTCGCCGGGTTGAACGCGTCCACCGATTGCATCTACTACACCACGGACAACGGCGACACCTGGAACACGGTGGCCGGCGCTCCCCAGACGACCGTGGTGCGCGGATTCATAGCGAACAGCACGCACGTGTTCGCATACACCTCCACGGGCGGCGTGTATCGGTCTCCCTTGCCTGGCGATGCATGGACCACGGTGAACACAGGACTTTTGAGCACGAACGTGATCGGCATGGTACAACGCGGCACCGATCTCTACGCGAACACCATCGGCGCGGGTGTCTTCATCAGCACCGACGGAGGAAGCACTTGGAGCGCCGCCAACAACGGTATTTCTGCCAGCGACCTCAACGGCGAGAACATCTGGCTGATGGACGGCGACCTGTACTACACGGCGCAGGGCGGCGGCAAGTACACCAGCACCGATGGCGGCGGCACCTGGACCGTGTGGGCCGGCCTGCCACAGCTCGGTCTGGGCCTGCTGGAGGTGAAGCGCTTTGGAGCCAACCTCTACATGGAAACGCGCCATTTTTCCGGTGGCCTCCGCGACAGCCTCTACCTGAGCGCCGATGAAGGCGCCAGTTGGAGCAACATCACCGGCAACCTGAACGCGGCGGACATCAATGGCAGCGGCATCGTGCAGAACGATGGCTGCGTATTCATCGGCTACAACCTGATATCTCCAGGCCAGGGAATCTACCGGCGCTGCGGCCCCACCGCTGTGCATGAGAGGACGGAGCTGAACATGCAGGTATTCCCCAATCCCACGGATGGAGGGGTCACTGTGTCCGTTCCGCTTCAGGCCATCGGTTCTCCCTACCGCGTGTTGGATATCGCCGGAGCCGAGGTGCTGCGCGGGCGGGTCGCAGGGGCACAAGTGCAGATCGACCTGACCACGCTGGCCGCGGGCAGCTACCTGCTACACGTGGAAGGCGGGGAGGTGGCCTCGGTGCGCGTGGTGAAGCGCTGATCCGTTCGCCGGTACGTGGTGGTGGGTCCTACCTTGGCGGTATGATCACCTCTGACGTGTTCGTGAAGATGGCGCTCGACGCCTGGAACAGTGAGCTCAAGTACACCAACGCGCTGCTGGAGAAGCTCAGCGACGAGCAACTGATGCAAGCGGTCGCACCAGGGCGGAACCGGGGCATCTACCTCCTCGGCCACCTCGCCGCCGTGCACGACCAGATGCTCCCCTTGCTGCGCTTCCAAGCGACGATCCATCCGGCGCTGTTCAAACCCTTCCACGATGAACCGGACGGTGCCGTGGCCGATCTGCCGACAATCCCCCAGCTGCGCACCCAGTGGAAGGAGGTGAACGATGCCTTGATGGACCACATGAAGGGCCTTCCCCCGGCAGAGTGGTTCACGCGTCACGCGAACATCTCGGAGGAAGACTTCCCCAAGGAGCCGCACCGCAACCGCCTGAACGTGGTGATCAGCCGCACGAGCCATCTGGCGTATCACCGCGGGCAGTTGGCGTTGCTGCGACCCCATTGATCCCATCAACGGTCGTGGCTGAACGAAGGGTGCGCCGTCGTTGTGCACTGGTGTTCGCGCTGGCACTGATGTCAGGAGCCATCGAGGCGCAGCTTGCTCCCGGTTTCGTGGATAGTCTGCGCCATGCGCACCACATTCCTGAGCTGGCCTATGCGGTAGTCTCGGCGGACAGTGTGCTGGAGATGAACGTGCTCGGTACCAGGCGGGCCGACCGGAACTGGCCCGCTGGGCGGTACGACCGCTTCCGTATCGGGTCCAACACCAAGACGATCACCGCGCTCATCGCCGCGCATCTGGTGAAGGAGGGACGCATCACTTGGGATACGCGATTCTTCGCCCTCTTCCCGGAGATGCGCAGGAAGGCCCGGAAGGTGTATCGCCCGCTCACCCTTGCCGACCTGCTGAGCTTCCGCGCACCGCTCTACAAATACACCTACACAGATGCTGAGCCGCGGCGCGAGGACCTCACCGGCGATGAAGTGGAACAGCGCCGACAGTTAGCAGCATGGGGCTTCGCGCACAAGCCGGTGCGGCCCAAGGACGGCATCCACTTTTCCAACCTCTCCTACGTCGCCGCCGGACTGATGCTTGAGAGAGCTTCGGGCCACACCTTTCAGCAACTGGTGATGGAGGTGAACGAAGAGCTTGGCATCACGTACCGGTTCGGTGCACCGAACGTGGCCGACAGTACACAGCCCTGGGGACATGATGCGCTGCTTATGCCGGAACCACCCATGGACAACTTCAAGCTGGCTTGGTTGGAGGCCGCTGGCAACGTGAACGCCTCGCTTGATGACCATGCGCGTTTCGTGCAGGAGATCCTGAAAGCGCAGGCAGGCCGATCAACCCTGCTCAGCGCCGCAGAGGCCGAGGACCTCCTATTCGGTCGTGAACGCTTCGCCCTCGGCTGGTGGCGCAACACCGATGCAAGCGGCGGCCGCGTGGCCGAGCATGTGGGCAATCCCGGTACCTTCCTGAGCAAGGTGTACCTGCATGTGGATGCAGGTCGTGCCTACATCCTCTTCGCCAACGTGCAGAGCGATGAAGCAGCGGAAGGAATGCGGGTGTTGTATGAACGGCTGGTCGCGCGCTACACCCCATAGCGCGTGCGCATCTCCGTTCCCCTCGCTCCATGGCCACCAAGACCAAGAAGAACGCTCTCGACGGTATTCAGGCTCCAGCCCCCTGGGCCAAGGGTGGCATGTTGTGGCAGGCACACGGCAGACAGCGACTGCGTTTCCTTCCACATACCGTTCCGTGGTAAATTGCGTTCATCGCACAGTACACTATGACCATGAAGTACCTGCACATACCTGCACTTACCCTGGCCCTGTTGGCCTGGCAACACGGGAAGGCCCAAACACCCCGCTTCGAACTGGGCCTGCAGGCCGGGCCAAGCCTGTCCTGGTTGCGCGGCAATGACTTCTACGACAAGAGCGATGCCCTGCTCGGTGCCGCTGCAGGGCTCACGTTCCAGTACGAACTCTCACCGGTCTTCGGCGTGCGGCTGGGCGCAGGTTATCAGCATAAAGGCCTTCGCGAGCAGCTGACCATTACCGATGTGAACGGCACCTCTCTTGGCACAGGCGATGTGTTCTTTACCACGGACTACATCACGTTCCCGCTCATGGCCCGGGCCTCCTTCGGCAAGGGTACTCGTTTCTCGCTGGGCTTTGGGCCGTACGCTGGCATGCTGCTGAAGGCGCAGGACCGTTGGTCTGCCGAAGGGTATGCAGGCGGCACCACTGATCGCACGGACAACTTCGAGCCCTGGGACTTCGGCATCAGCGCAAGCGCAGGTGCGGCTTGGTCGCTGGGTGGGGCGTTCTGGCTGAATGCCGAGGTGCGCTACGACAAGGGCCTCACCAACATCAGCGCGCTGCCGGTGGTGAACGATGGCAGCGTCCGCACCAACGCGGTGAGCCTACTGGTGGGCTGCAGCTACCGGTTCGGGAAGGACCTGTAGCCCGCACCGCCGGGTGAGCGGACCACGTCTACATCAACACATGTTCAACTCCCTCAGCTGGACTTCACAGCAAACCATCATCTGGGTCGGACATATCGTGGCCTTCGCGTCATGGGCTTTGTTGGCCACCTTGGTCGGAGTCTATCTCATCAAGAAGGACTGGACCCGGCTCAAGATCACGCTGCTGTATGCTTTGAACAGCTTGTCCTTTCTGTTCGCATGGTGGATGATCCTAAGCACGGCTTTGATCGTGGTCACGCCAATTGCAGATACCCGGCAGCATTCCATTGACATCATTTGGAACGAGGCGAACCGCTACCTCTCGGGCCACTTGCAGTTCGCGGTCATTGCACTGCTCAGCTTTGTAGTGTTCGATCTGCTGTACATGAAGTACCTCCTACATCGGAGCGTGATCCGACATGCCACCATTCTGTTCGTAGCGAACTTGGTGATCCTTTTTTCGGCGGTGTACTTATCCGTAGGAACGTACTACACTGGAATGCTCCAAGAGATCGATCGGCACTTCTTTGGACATTGAGTGCAAGGAAAGCCCCACTACCTTCGCTCACGATGGCAACCAAGAAGAAAGCGATCGACTGGGCATTGGCCCCCGCCCCCGAGTCCAAGGACCACGTCAAGGTCCAAGAGCAATACGAGCTCTTCATCAACGGCAAGTGGCAGAAGCCGAAGAGCGGCAAGTACTTCGACACCATCAACCCCGCCAACGAGCAGAAGCTCGCGCGCATCGCCGAGGCGGGCGAGGCCGACGTGGACGCCGCCGTGAAAGCCGCCCGCAAGGCCTACGACACCGTGTGGAGCAGGATGCCCGCGGCCGAA
>CAZQFG010000174.1:0-6486 GCA_964592515.1 uncultured Chryseobacterium sp.
GCTGCTCTACCAGCTGAGCTACATTGGCCTGTACAACAAGGAAAAGAACGCTTCTTTTCACCCCGTTTCTGACCCGAGGGTCGGAATTGGGCCTGCAAATGTAGAAAGAAACCGTTCTCCACCAAACAATTGGGGCCGCGATCTTCATCGCGGCCCCAAGCGCCATTGTCCATCGGGCTTTCCGGCCCGTGAACACCGATCAGGATGCTTCCCGCAAACGCTCCTTGGTGCGTTCAACCTGGCTGCGGAGCGCCTCCACCGTGCTGATGGCCGCCTCCTCGAAGGTCTTGGCCGTTCGTTTGGCGAAATGCTCGCGACCGGGGACGTTCAGGCGGATATCCACCACCTTGTTCTCGCGGTTCTGTCCGTCATGCTCCAGCCGGAGGAACACCTCGGCCGAAAGGATATTATCATGAAACTGGGTCAGCTTGTTCAACTTGTCCTGAATGAAGCCGACCAGCTTGCCATCGGCGTCGAAATGGATCGAATGCACGTTCACGTTCATGGTACTGCGTTTCGTTAAGGGTGTTCGTTGTTGATGCCCTGCCCCCCTCCGCGAGGATGGGCATTGGCGTGTACTTTCCTGAGTTTCTCCACGGTGTTGTGGGTGTACACCTGCGTAGCCGCTAATCCGGCGTGCCCAAGCAGTTCCTTCACTGCGTTCAGGTCCGCGCCGTGCTCTAACATGTGGGTTGCGAACGTATGGCGGAGCACGTGCGGACTGCGTTTTTGCTGTGAGGTGACCCCACTAAGGTAATGCACAACGAGGCGTTGTACGCTTCTTCGGGCCATCGGTTTCGCCTGTTCGTCCACCAACAGGGCATCGGAAGGCGAAAAAGGTCCCACCACCTGCTCCCGTGTACGCAGGTGGTCAGCTATGCGGGCCACCAGTTGCGGGCCTATGGGAATGATGCGCTCCTTGTTGCGTTTGCCCAGCACTTTCAGCGTTCCGGTGCGTAGGCTCACGTCCGCCACCTTCAGCCCGAGCAATTCCGCCAAGCGCATGCCGGTGCCGTACAACAGTTCCATCATCAGCCGGTGAAGATCACCAAGGTATCCCTTGGGCCAGGCTTGGGTATTAAAGAGCCGGTCCATGCGCTGTTCCTCCACGAACTCGGGAAGCCGCTTGGGCATGCGGGGCGCATCCACCAAGGCCGAAGGCTCCACGGCCACCGAGCCCGTCACCCGCGCGAAACGATAGAACCCACGAAGAGCGCTGAGCTTGCGGTTCACCGAGCGTGCGCTCTGCCCCTCTTCCATCAGGCCCATCATCCAGGTACGTATGGTGCGGTCCGTGGCCTGCTCGATAGGTCCTGCACCGTTGCGCTCCAAGAACGCCCGGAACTGCGCCAGGTCGCGCTTGTAGGCGGCCACGGTATGCACGCTACAGCGCTTCTCGTAGGCCAGGTGGTCCAGGTAGCGATCGATCAACATGCGCAGAGGCGAACGACCCAAAGGTATCAACGTGCGAAAGGCGGACGACCCGTAGGGTCTCCGCCTTTCAACGATCGGGAAGCAGGTTTATTCCTGCTCGCTCTGCATTTGCAACTTGTACGCCGCGCGGATGATCTCCTTGCGACGTGCCACGGAGGGCTTCGTGAAGCTCTGGCGCTTGCGCAGTTGACGCATGGTGCCAGTGCGCTCGAATTTCTTCTTGAACTTCTTGAGCGCCTTGTCGATGCTCTCGCCTTCCTTGACCGGGATGATCAGCATGGTCGTGTTTTCTTCTTTCGGGGGCGCAAATATAGAATGAACTTTCGATCGTACAAGCCTACCCTCTTAGAACATTCCTACTGATCACCAGCTTCTGGATCTCGCTGGTGCCTTCTCCGATGGTGCAGAGCTTGCTGTCGCGGTAGAACTTCTCCACCGGGAAATCCTTGGTGTAGCCATAGCCACCGAAGATCTGTACGGCCTCGTTGCTGGCCCATACGGCCACCTCGCTGGCGTAGTACTTGGCCATGGCGCTTTCAGTGGTCATGGGCTTGTGCCGGTTCTTCAGGTCTGCGGCCTGCAGGGTGAGCAGTTCGGCGGCCTCAATGCGGGTGGCCATGTCGGCCAGCTTGAAGGCAATGGCCTGGAAGTTGGCAATGGGCTGACCGAACTGTTCGCGCTCCTTGGCGTATTTGACACTGGCCTCATAGGCGCCCTTGGCAATGCCGAGGCTGAGCGCGGCGATGCTAATGCGTCCTCCGTCAAGCACCTTCATGGCCTGCTGGAAGCCCTGCCCCACTTCGCCCAGGATGTTCTCCTCGGGTACGCGGCAATCCTCGAAGATCACCTCGGCGGTCTCGCTGGCGCGCATGCCCAGTTTGTTCTCCTTCTTGCCGGCCTTCAATCCGGGTGTGCCCCGCTCGATCACGAAGGCGGTCATGCCCTTGCTGTCCAGCAATTCGCCGGTGCGCACAATGGCTACCAGCACATCGCTGCTCTTACCGTGAGTGATCCAGCACTTGGTTCCGTTGAGCACCCATTCATTGCCCTCCTTGCGGGCGGTGCATTTCATGCGCATGGCGTCGCTGCCAGTATTGGGTTCCGTGAGCGCCCACGCGCCCAGCCATTCACCGGTGGCCAGTTTCGGCAACCACTTGCGCTTTTGTTCAGTGCTGCCGAACTGCAGGATGTGCCCCGTGCACAGGCTGTTGTGCGCGGCCACGCTGAGGCCCACACTGCTGCACACCTTGGCCACTTCAACAATGGTGGTGATGTACTCGAAATAGCTGAGGCCAGCGCCACCGAATTCCTCGGGCACCAGCACGCCCAACATGCCCGCAGGACCGAAATGCTGTTTCAGGAGGTCGACGGGCAAGTGCTGGGCCTCATCCCAATCCATCACATGTGGACGCAGTTCACGCTCACACAGGTCGCGCACGGCCTGTGCGATCATCAACTGGCTTTCGGTCGAAGAGAATTCCATCGGGTTCAGTACTTCAACAAGGTGACAACCTTGGCATTGTATTGTTCAAGACGCTTAAGGCCTTCCAGGAAGGAAAGCTCGATCAGGAAAGAGAAACCGACAACGGTACCGCCCTGCATGCGCACGAGCTCGGCCGCGGCCATGGCCGTGCCACCTGTGGCCAGCAGATCATCATGCACCAGCACGCGCATTCCGGGGCGTACGCTGTCCACGTGCATTTCCACTTCGGCACTGCCATACTCCAGGTCGTACTTGTAGCTCACGGTGCGCCAGGGCAGCTTCCCCTTCTTGCGCACAGTAAGGAAAGGCACGCCCAAGGCCAGCGCCAGTGGCATTCCGAACAGGAAACCACGGCTTTCAATACCGGCAATGGCGTCCACCTGTATCCCCGCAAGGCGCTCACGGAAGCCTTCGGTGATACGGTTCCCAAGGGCAGGATCCTCCAGCACGGGGGTGATGTCGCGGAACAGGATGCCCGGTTTGGGAAAATCGGGTACCGCACGGATCGCGGCAGACAATCGTTGTTCCAGTTCTGTCACTCCACCCTGAGATAGGGCGCAAGTTTACGGAAGACCGCCTCATCGATGAGCGCACAGCCCCGAATGTCCGCAACGGCGCGGAAGGGTCCGTGCTGCGCGCGATAGGCCACCAGCGCCTTGGCCACCTTCCAACCAGCGTACGGGTGTGCGGCCAGATGTTCCACCTCGCAGGTATTTATCGGGATACGCGCAACCATCAGGGTGTCCAACACCAACAGTTCGTTCAGTCGAACCAATGCATCAGGCTTGTCGCGCAACACGTACACCTCGGCCAACTGCTCCATGGAGCGATACCCGCCCAAACGATCACGGTACTTCACGATGCCGCGGGCAAAGGCGGGACCGATTCCCGGCAAGGCGATGAGTTCGGTGGTGTCGGCCGTGTTCACCTCCAACTTTCGGAACTCTTTCCGTTCATAGCGTTCCTGGTTCTGCTTGGGGTAGGATGTGCTTGCCTGCCACGTGCGCTGCGGGGCACGTTCCGCCTTTTCGCGTTGGCGCTTGGGCAGGCTGTCGGGCAATAGGATGTACGCCTCCCATAAGGCATAGCGCTCAGGGGTTACCGCGTATAGCTTGGCCACGTCCTTCTTCACGCGGAACCGACCACCTTTTGCCAGGTAGCGCTCCACACCGTCCACTTGGCGATCGGTGAGGCCAAGTGCCAGCCATTCCTGGCGTTCAATGGTGTTCGGGTCGAAGGGGAACAAGCTGTCGATGTGCGCATTGGCTGGTTTCTCGAGCTCATCGGCCCGAGCCACCCACTCGCGCATCTCCTCTACCAATGCCGGATCCACATCGGTGAAATGGAATTGGAACCACTGCACATAGATCACCCTGATGAACACGACAATGACCAGAATGGCCATCAGTAGCGCAAAGCCATTACGCTCACCCTTATGCAGGTGCAGCATGGCCTTTACCTGCTTCAGGAAGGTTGACCGCCCCTTCTCCATTCAGCAATCACTATGCAGGAGCCTGGGAACAGGTCAATCCTCGTCGTTTTCGCTGTAGCTGTCCGGCTCCGGCCTGGGCGGTGTGGTGAACACCCGGTAGAAGAAATACCCTGTAATGCAGATCACGGAGACCTGTGTAACGACCATGAGGATCAGCGCGGAGGTTTTCATGCGGCCGTCGATGTGGTGTTCTGGATGCGGCGAAGCGCGGCTACATAGACCAACAGTGCCAATCCGGCGAAGGTCAAGGTAAGGATCACCCTGGCGAAATTGGTATAGAACAGCCGGTCCTGTAGGCGGGTCATCTCGGCCGGGTCTGTCGCTGCGGCCAGTTGCTCGTGAAGTCCGGCGTTCGCGATCGTCTTGATGATGGAACTATTATCCAAAGTCCAGCCTCCACCGCTGAACAGGCTTTGGAAAGCCGCTGTCCATTCATTGCCCTGTGGGGTGAACAATGCGCCCAGGAAAACGAGCAGGAGCAGCAGTGGTGTGATGTACTTGATGATGAACTTATAGGCCGTTGGGACCCTGAGGTCCGATCCGGATAACAATTCCTTCCACCCCCTATCAATGCCGAAGACCCAGGAGAACAGGATCGTCTCCGCCAAGGCGAACACCACTAAGGCTACGGTCCCCGCCCAGTAGTCATACTCATCGAACACACCCTCTTGGAAGAAGATCACCGTGGGCAGACCCAACACCAATACAATGAGCCCAAAGCTCAACGCGCCCTTTATTCGTCCCCAGCCGAACTCATCACGCATGAAGCCCATCCAAGGCGTGCCCATGGCCAGGCTCGAAGTGATACCGGCGAAGAACAGGAGTCCGAACCACATCACACCGGCCATGGCGCTCAGGAAGGGCCCCCATTTCTCGAACAGGAACGGCATGGTCTGGAACGCCATGCCGAAACCGGCGTTCTCCTTCACCCAATCCAATCCGAGGTAGCCCGCGGCGATGGGGATCACGATCAAGCTGCCCAGCACCACTTCCACGAACTCGTTCGTAAAGCCGGCGCTCACAGCGTTCAACGCGATATCGTCCTTGCTCTTCACATAGGCGGCGTAACAATGGATGGTGCCCATGCCCACGCTCAGCGTGAAGAAGATCTGACCGGCCGCAGCAAGCCACACCTTCGGGTTGCTCAGGCTTTCGAACTGTGGCGTCCATAGAAAGTTAAGGCCATCCCATGCACTGGCGGTCGGCACTTCCTCACTGGCACCGGTGGTGCCGAGCGTGAGCCCGCGTAAGGCCAGGAAGACACCAAACAGTATCAACAATGGCATACCGATCTTGGCTGCCTTCTCAACCCCGGCAAGGCCGCGGGAGAGTATCCATGTGTTCAGGCCCAAGCAGAGGACATAGAACACCACGGCCTCGTAGGGAATGCCTGTGGTACTGTGGCCGATATCGACATAGGACGTGAAGAAGGCGGCGACCTGGGTCTGCGACAGGCCATCAAAAGTGCCCACGATGCTGTGCCACACGTAGCTCATGGTCCAGCTCTCGATGTAGCAGTAGTAGGCCGCTACGGCAATGTTGGTGAAAATGCCGAACACGCCGAAGTACTTCCAAAAAGCGCGCTTGGTCATCGTATCGAGGATGAACGGCGTGCTGTGGTTTCCGTTCCTCCCGCCGAACCGGCCCATGCTCCATTCGATCCACAACAGTGGAATGCCCATAAGCAGGAAACACACGAGGTAGGGAATGATGAACGCGCCACCACCATTATTCACGGCCTGGACCGGGAAACGCAGGAAATTACCCAGACCCACTGCATTACCGGCCATGGCCAGGATCAGGCCAACGCGGGTCCCCCACGATTCATTTTGCACTGCGCTCATCCGATCAGGTTCAGGCAGGCCAAGATAGAAGCTTCCTCGAAAGGTGTTCATGGAAGATGGAGCGCAGATGATGAGCAGCGCATGACCGCCATCCACAAAATGCGCCCGCCTACCTCCCCAGTTGCTCGGCCAGCACGGCAAGGCCCTGCTCGAACCCACGGGGCGCGTAGCCCAATTCACGACGGGCCTTATCCAGCACGAAACCGGTGTGTGGCGGGCGTTTAGCTGGCTGG
>CAZQFG010000175.1:0-6444 GCA_964592515.1 uncultured Chryseobacterium sp.
CGAGAAATTCTTCGACATCAAGTGCCGCGCTGCGGGCCTGAAGCCCAGCGCCGCGGTGATCGTGGCTACGGTGCGCGCCCTGCGTTACCACGGTGGTGTGGACGTGAAGGAGGTGAACACCGCCGCGCCCGACAAGCTGAAGGCCGGCCTCGCCAACCTGGGCCGCCACATCGAGAACGTCGCCAAGTTCGGTGTGAAGGCCGTGGTGGCGATCAACCATTTCCCAACGGATACCGCCGAGGAGATCGAGATGATCAAGGCGTACTGCGAGGAACGTGGTGCTGAAGCGGTGCTCGCACAGGGCTTTGCCAAAGGCGGTGATGGCATGACCGACCTCGCCAGCGCCGTGCTCCGCGTGATCGAAGAAGGCAAGAGCGATTTCAAACCGCTTTACGATCTCAACGGTTCCATCAAGCAGAAGATCGAGACCATCGCGAAGGAGATCTACCGCGCCGAGGGCGTGGACTACAGCAACGACGCCGAGACCGCGCTACGCCGCATCGATAAGCTCGGCCTTAACGGTGTGCCCATCTGCATGGCCAAAACGCAGTACAGCTTCAGCGATAACAAGGAGCTACGTGCCGCACCTACCGGCTTCCGCATCACTGTCCGTGACATCGAGATCAGTGCCGGCGCCGGTTTCGTGGTGCCCATCTGCGGCGAGATCATGCGCATGCCGGGTCTGCCCGAAGTGCCCGCCGCCGAAGGCATGGACATCGATGCGAACGGTGTGATCAGCGGGTTGAGCTGATGTCAACATGACCGTTGTCCAGAGGCTCGGCTGGCTGTATTGGGTGTGTCAATGGCAGGGTCATTTTCAGGCTTGGCCAGTGAAGGTCATGTTCCAGAGTCCCCGACATGAATTGAAAGTTGCTTGCAAAGCATCACCTTTGATGAGGTCCAGAACAAGATCAACCCCATGAAAAAATTCAACGCTTTCCTTTTTGCCGCTCCGTTCATGCTCCTGGCAACAGGGCTGAATGCTCAAGGTGGATTCATCAACAAGGCGAACCGCGGTGTCGGAGGCACCGTTCTGGTGAACCCGGACGCACGCCCCAACACGGCCGATGCCGCGCGCGGTGACGTACCGTCGAACGACCTCTGCACGGCAGTGGCCGACGAGGTCGTTGTGCCTGGTACCCCCTTGGTATTCACGGGTACCACTGCGGGTGCCACCAACACCGGCGATGCTGAACCCGGATCAGCCCTGGACCTGGGTGGCGATACCGTGTTCGTGTTCCATCGCATCACCATCATGGGCTGTGTTGACCTCTCGGTGGCATACTGCGGCACCGCCACCCAACCGGCGATCTACCAAGCGGTGTTGGCACCCACTTGCCCCATGAGCGATGACCTGGTCTTTTTCAGCGGGGGGAATTTCAATGATTGTGCGGATGGCAATGCCACCATTTTTTGGACCGCTGTGCCTGCTGGGACCTACTACATCCCCGTGCGCGGCGAGCCTGCCACGGCCGGACCCTACACATTGACCATCAACGCCACAGCGTGCCCGTTGCCACCTGCGTACGATGATTGTGCCACCGCCATCGAACTGGTCTCTGGTGCCACTTGTGTGCCAACTCCCTTCAGTACGCTGGGTGCCACCCAGGCCTTGGCGCCTATCGCCTGTGCGGGCTTCACATCACCGAACGCGTTCGACGCATGGTTCTCTTTCGAGTGCACCAACGAGACCCAGACCATCGGTGTGGTGGGCTTCAATGCCGCCGATGCTGTAGTGGAACTGTTCTCGGGTGCAGGTTGTGATGCGCTGACCTCCCTGGCCTGCGCGGATGCCAACTTCCCGATGAGCGCAACAGAGTCTACAACAGAGCAGTTGACGCAGAGCGGGCTTACCGTCGGCAACACCTACTTCGTGCGGGTCTATGATTATGCCCATGGTTCCGATGAGCACAAATTCGAGATCTGCGTGACCGAAGGTGCAGGCAGCACCATCGGCATGACCGAGAATGTGAACGCCCTCGCCATGACCGTGTACCCCAACCCGAGCACTGGCCTCTTCCAAGTAAGCTACAACGGTGAGAACGGTCCTGCATCCATTCAGGTGATGGACGTGACCGGCCGTGTGGTGTACAGCTGGTACGGCCGTGTAAGCGCCAACGGCGTGCACACCATCGACCTCTCCGGCATGGCCAGCGGCAATTACACCGCGTTGTTCTCGGTGAACGGTAACCGTGCGGCCCAGCGCCTCGTGGTGAAGTAAGCCGGTACGTTATTCCAGAAAGGGCGGATGCGCAGGCATCCGCCCTTTTTTTGTTCGTGGGATGCAGGCAGATAGGCACACCAAGCGCCCATGGGTTGCTTAAGTACCCCACGTCGGATTTGGATACTTGCCAGCTCTTGCGGTACGAATGCAGGTACGCGCGGAATACGAGCGCGCGCGACCTGTGACCTTCAGTGGATGCACGTGTGAGCGTTAACGCGCGCAGCGTTTGTCCTTCAGGCTGGCATGTGCCATCCCAGGAGGACTGGGACGGTTTGGTTTCCTTATTGGGCGGACAACAAGTGGCCGGTGGCAAGCTGAAGGAGGTGGGAATCCTTCAGGCCGGAACTGGCCTATGGAACCCTCCGAACCTTGGTGCCGTTGATCAGATCGGCTTTGCTGCTCGACCAGGTGGTGGACATTACACGAACGGATCTTTCGGGATGGGCAGCGAGGCCATGTTCTGGACGAGTGACATTTTCGACGAGAACTTCGCGTATCACCGGATGATCCATAAGGACAGCGCTTCGGTGTACCCTGGTCAACATGGCAACCATGTGGGTATGGCCATTCGTTGCAAGCGGGATTGAACGGGGCTCAGGTGTGTTCGCACTTGTTCTCCATATTGGTCGATCGACACGCGGAATACGATGCTCTGACCAGTGAAGGACCATATGGCAATAGCCTAATGCCCTTTCCGCAACGCGTTATCCGTTCGCATGCGCAGCAGCTCCTCGTTCGGCAATAGTCCACGTTGATCCGCACTGTACTTCGGCTTCAAACGCAGGGCGAAGTACATCTGCACCTGGCCCTTTCCCTTTACTTGGATAGGGCCGCGAGGCTGTGCCTCCACGTAGTCCATCACCTGGGCGTAAACGGGTCCGCTCACGTTCACACGACCGGCCTCGCCATTGCTTTCCATGCGACTGGCGAGGTTCACGGTATCGCCCCAGATATCGTAGGCGAACTTCTTCTCACCTACCACCCCGGCCACCACCGGCCCGGTGTGCAGGCCAATGCGTACGGGCCATTCCTGCAGGCCTTTTGCGCGGCGCTCGGCGTTGCTGCGGTCCACGGCCTCCAGCATGCCCAGTGCCATCAGCACGGCATCAAGCGCATGCGTGGGCGTTGGCTCCGGAATGCCTGCGGCGCACATGTATGCATCGCCGATGGTCTTGATCTTCTCTATGCCATACTGTTCGCACAGCCCATCGAACAGCCGGAAGTAGTGGTCCAGCTCGGCCACAAGCGTGTCGCTGTCCATGTGCGTGCTGAACGTGGTGAATCCCTTGAAATCGCTGAAGAGCACGGTGCAATGCTCGTAGCGTCGGGCATCAGCAGTGCCTTTCAGTTTCAGCTCTTCGGCCGTTGATGCGGGTAGGATGTTCAGCAGTAGGCGTTCGCTGCGGTCCTTCTCGGTGGCAAGCTCACGGGTGCGGTTGGCCACGGTGCGTTCCAGACGTTCACGGTCCTTGCGCAGGTTGCGTTCGCGCATGCGCACAAAGGCGAACAGGAGCAGCAGCAACGCACCACCGCCGGCAATGCGGAAGGTATTGGTCTGCCAGAAGGGTGGCGCGATCGTGAATGCGTAGGTGATGGGCTCTTCGTTCCAAATGCCGCTGGCATTGCGGGCCATCACCTTGAACGTGTAAGTGCCAGGCGGAATGTTGCTGTACGTAACGCGCTGCGTGGCGGTGATCGGTGACCAGTCCGGATCGTAGCCTTCCAGGATCCAGCGGTAGCGCACCTTTTCGGGGTAGGCGAGGGAAATGCCCGTGAAGGCGAACGTGAGGTGGTTCTTGTCGTGCGGCAGTTCCAGGTCCTGCGGGAAACCGTTCTGGCCCAAGCCATGGCACCAGGGTGTCCAATCGGGCCGTTCGTAGAACAATTGAAGTTCGGTGAGGTGTATCAAGGGCTCGCGCGTCTCTTCCACCACTTCGCGGGGATCGTAGCGGATGGCACCACGTACAGTGCCGAACCACAGTGTACTGTCAGCATCCAGCATGCACGCGTTGCGCAGGCTCTCGATACCGATGAACCCATCATCCGGACCATACTGTTCGATGTTGAGCACCTGTTCCTGCAATACATCCAGTTCCACTTGATGAACACCTTTCCGTGTGCCCAACCAAACGTTCTCCCAAGCATCCAATACGACCCCTTCGATCGCCATGCTTTGCAGCCCATTGCTCGTATCGAAATGGTCTGCATTACCACCGCTCAGGCGGTAAAGCCCGTTGGTCGCCGTGCCCACCCAAATGTTGCCCGGTGTGTCGCCGGCAAGGCTGGTAATGGTGGTGTTGGGTATGGCGCCATGCCTCAGCCACTGCGGTTCAGGTTGCATGATGGATGCGCGGAACAGCCCACTATCCGTGGCTGCCCAGAGCGTGTCGCTGACGAAGAGCAGATCGGTGATGGTGCGCGACTTCGGACCCATGGAACGATAACGTCCCTCGCCAGCATCGAGAAATAGCCCACTGGCGGTGCCGATCCACAGGCGATCGTCCGGTCCGCGTTCAATGGCGTTCACCCTGGCGTTCTCCAGTCGGCCTACTTCAAGCGCGGGCTGAAAGCGATCACCTTTCAAACGGTACAGGCCGTGCATGGCAGTGCCCACGAGCAGGTATCCTTTCACATCTTCGCCAAGGCAAGTGATGAAGAGCGACGGCAGTCCATGTTCTCGTCCATATGTGGTGACCTTGCCGCCATCCCAGCGCGCCACGCCACCGCCCTGTGTGCCCATCCAAAGCACGCCATCGGCCGTGCGGTGAATAGCGCTCACGATCCGTGAACCCAGTCCGTCGCGCTCGGTGAAGTACTGGAAGGCATCGCTGGTGAATTTGCTCACACCGCCGAACGCGGTCCCGATCCAAATGCCACCGCTGCGGTCCTGGTGAAGGCAGCGCACCAGGTCGTGGCCCAGACCGTTCGCCTCGGCGATGGTGGTCAAGGTGGGCACTCCCTGGCGACGCGAAAGATGAACAAGACCGGCCGGTGTTCCCAGCCAGATCTCCCCGTTGGTGGCCCGCAATACGCTCAGTACCACGGGGTGTGGAAGCACCAGGGGTTGGTAGCCCGCGAAGCGTTCGCCGATGGGGAGCATGTTCAGTTGCGCGTCCAGTTCAGCATAGCCCTTGTCGGTGCCCACGAGCACGCCTAATGCATCCGCATGCAGGGCCAGTGTACGTTGTGAGGGTAGGCCTACGATCTGCAAGGGTGTCCAGCGGTCCTTGTTCAGTACGGCCGGTCCGCTGTCCGTTGCGGCCAGCAAGCGGCCATCGTTCAGTTGCACCAATGCGTTGATGCGCAGGGAGAGCAGGCCTTGGTTCACTTCGCCGGCCTGTTGGGTGCCGGGGTCTATTCGCCAGACACCGCCCCCGCGACTTGCGAGCCAAATGGACCCATCGGTGGCGGCCACCAGGTCTCGCACCGGGTGTTTGGGAAGCGCTTGACCGGTCCAATTCCCATGACTGCCGTTCTGCCACCACGACAGCGCTCCGTTGCGCGCACCAAGCCACATGCGGCCATCGGGCATGGCGAGCAGCGCGGTGACCTCGATCGTTGGCTGCCCTGGCACATTGCCGATGGCCTCGAACCGGAGACCTTGTCCGCGTGAAGCGCCCTGATCGGTGGCCACCCAAAGGAATCCTTCGGCATCCTCGCACAGGTCGTTCACGCTGGCACTGGGCAGGCCTTGTTCCAGCGAGAAGGTGCGCAGGTCGTATTGTTGGGCGCCCGTAGGAGCAAGCCAATGGAGCATGGCCAGCAATAGCGGAACGACTCGGCGCCACATGGTTGGAAAGATAGCGCCGCTTCGCGAACACCGTGCCGATCGCGTTTGGCATCCCCCCTTTGGCGATGTTAGCTTTAAGGCACGTCACCAACCCAAACCGACCTCATCATGAACATCACTTTCAACGAATTGCGGCGGATCAAGGACACCCTGCCCGATGGCAGCATCCATCGGATCGCACGGGAGCTCGACCTCAATGTGGAGACCGTGTGGAACTACTTCGGAGGTTACGGTCACCCGACCGGAAGACCCATGGGAGTGCATTTGGAGAGTGGTCCCGACGGTGGCATCGTAGCGCTGGATGATACCCGTATCCTGGAGCGCGCCCGGCAGATCTTGGCCGAGTAAAGGCCCGGGTGGAGGCGGAGGTGGATGGCCCTGCAGGTGGCAGGGAAGTGAGCGGTCCGTTCCGGCGGGCCGCTTTCTTTTT
>CAZQFG010000176.1:0-6427 GCA_964592515.1 uncultured Chryseobacterium sp.
CATCATCTTCCTCATCATCACCCTGTTGAGCAACTGACATGGCCCTGCTCGCGCTGCTGCTCCTCCCTTTATTCACGGCCATCGTGCTGCTGGTGGCCACGCCCACCCGGTACGCCAGGGGTATCGCATTGTTCTCCACCTTGGTGAGCCTGGCGCTCACGCTTTGGTTGTGGTCGAACTACCAAGGCACGCCCGTGAAGGCAGTGGACATCGAATGGGCCACGGCCTGGGGCCTTCGGTTCACGCTCGGGTACGACGGGGTGGGCCTGTTGATGCTCCTGCTGACCGCGTTGGTCTATCCCTTCATCATCGGGGCGGGCTATGGTGAACGGCTCCAGCATCCTTCCATGACCAACGCCCTGTTGCTGTTCACCCAGTGCTTTGTCATGGGGGTGTTCACGGCGCAGAACCTGCTGCTTTTCTACATCTTCTACGAACTGGCCCTGTTGCCAGTGTTCTTCCTGCTGCTGTACTGGGGTGGTGAACGGCGGCGCGCGATCACTGTGCGGTTCTTCATGTACACCCTGCTGGGCGGTCTTTCACTCCTGTTCGGTACGGTCTATTGCCTGGCGGAGGTCGAAGGTTTCAACGGCGACCTGTCGGCCCTGACCACCCTTCACCTGCCGTATGACACACAGGTCTGGTTGTTCTGGGTGCTCTTCCTGGCCTTCGCCATCAAACTGCCGATCTTCCCGTTCCATAGCTGGCAGCCAGATACCTACACCACGGCGCCCGTACAGGGCACCATGGTGCTCTCTGCGGTGATGCTGAAGATGGGGCTCTATGGCACGATGCGCATCGTGTTCCCGGCCGTGCCGCTTGGTGTGGAGCATTGGCGCGATATGGTCATTGCGCTCAGCCTGGTCGGCGCCATCTACGCCGCCATCATCGCCTTCCGTCAGTCGGACCTTCGCCGCTTGATCGCCTATTCATCCCTCAGTCATGTAGGGGTGTTAAGTGCCGGACTGTTCACGTGCAACAGCCTTGGCATGACCGGCTCGCTCTATCAGGCCTTTGCACACGCGGTATTGGCCATCGGCATGCTGTACATCTCCGGCGCATTGAAGGAGCGCGTGGGGACGAGCGAGATGGCTGCCATGGGCGGGCTGAAAGCCCGCGTGCCGCGTCTCGCGGTCCTGTTCATGCTGGTCCTGGTCAATGCCATTGGGCTGCCGTTCACACAGAGCTTTGTAGGCGAATGGCTCATGTTCGCGGGGCTTTGGCAAGTGAACGCCTGGCTGTCCTTGGCGGCGGTCTCGACCATCGTGCTCGGTGCCATCTATATGCTGTATGCCTATCAACGGGTGATGCTTGGAACGGACAAATGGGAGATCGAGATGAGCGACGTGAGCCTGCGCGACCACCTGGTGCTGGTGCCGCTGGTCACCCTCACCTTCGTGCTCGGTGTGCATCCCCGGCCCATCCTGGACCTCGTGGAAGGACCTGTGCAAGTGCTGCTCACCTCATTCCCATCCCTGAACTGAGATGAGCGCCCTGGTCCTGCTTTCCGTCCTTGGTGTGCTGCTGCTTTACGCCGGCCTCTTCGGAAAACGCACGCTGCTTGCCCCCTTGGGGATCATCGGCCTGTTGGCCACACTGATCGTCATCCGCTCCGGCTGGATGATGAACGTGCCACTGGTCGGCGCAATGGTCCGCTTCGATCATTTCGGTTCCATCTTCGGACAAGCACTTACGCTGATCACGGTGCTCCTGTTCATTTTCGGTATCGACTATTACAGCCGGGTGAGGGAGAACGTGGCCGAGCAGTATGCCCTGATCATCTTCTCACTGGTCGGCGCAATCCTTCTGGTCAGCTACTCCAATCTGTTGGTGTTGTTCCTGGGGATAGAGATACTGAGCATCCCCTTGTACATCCTCGCGGGCGGCAAGCGGGACAGCTTCCGGAGCGGAGAAGCAGCGTTCAAGTATTTCCTGCAGGGATCCTTCGCGTCGGGCTTTTTCCTGATGGGGATCGCGTTGCTGTACGGCTCCACGGCATCGTTGGACCTGGCCACTGTGCAGGCATCGGCCGCCTCTGCGAGCGGACCGGCCCATTTGCTGTACCTCGTTGGACTGTTCTTCACCATCGCAGGACTGGCCTTCAAAGTGGCTGCAGTGCCTTTCCACTTCTGGAGCCCCGACGTCTATGAGGGCTCACCCACCTTGGTGACCGCTTACATGAGCACGGTGGTGAAGACGGCAGCCTTCGCTGCGTTCCACCGCTTGATCGCAGGTATGGAACTGCCGGGCGCTATCCAGACGATGCTGGTGGTGATGACACTGCTCACCCTGTTCCTCGGCAACATCGTGGCCCTGCGCCAAACCCAGTTCAAACGCCTGCTCGCCTATTCCGGAATAGCCCACAGCGGGTTCCTGTTGCTGGCCTTTCTGGGAAGCGACCCTGGTGCGCCGGGTGTCCTGTTCTACTATTCCATCACCTATTCGTTGGCCACGATGGGGCTGTTCGTGGTGCTCACCCTTGCCAAACGGGCGGCCAATGGCGACGAGAACATCCGGATCTTCCGGGGGCTTTACCGGAGCAGTCCGTGGCTGGCCATCGTCACCATGCTGCTGCTGCTATCCCTGGCCGGCATACCGCTCACTGCGGGGTTCGTCGCCAAATACCAGGTGTTTCTGCTCGGCATTGAAGGTGGTCACATCCTGACGACGGCCTTCGCAGTGGCCATGGCCTTGGTCGGGGTCTATTACTACGTGCTGGTCATCCGGGAAGCGTTCACCCCGCGTGAACATGCCCCTGAACTGGTAGTGAGCCGCTTGAACTGGTTGGTGATCTCCTTCTGCGGGCTCGCGGTAGTAGTGCTCGGTCTGGTGCCCGAACTGCTCCGGTTCTGATCGGACCGACGCCCGTAATGGCGTTGCCATTGACAGTACCATGGTTTGTTGTCCGTGCACGCTAGTGCTGTTCGTTCCCTGGGATCCAACAACGCCGGGAACGCCATCATGACCATCCACTCCCAGATACCACGGGGTCAGTGCCCAAGCTCACCCTCCCATTTGCTCACCACGCTGGTGGCGATGGCATTGCCCACCACGTTCGTGGCACTGCGGCCCATGTCGCAGAAGTGATCGATGGGAAGGATGAGCGCGATACCTTCCAATGGAACTCCGAACATACCGAGCGTTGCGGCCACCACCACAAGCGAGGCGCGTGGCACACCGGCAATACCCTTGCTGGTGAGCATGAGGGTGAGCAACATGGTCAGCTGCATGGGCAGGTCATGTGCGAGCGGCACATCATAGACCTGCGCAATGAACAGGCTGGCGAAGGTCATGTACATCATACTACCATCCAGGTTGAAGCTATAGCCGAGGGGAAGCACGAAGCTCACCACCTTGTCCTTGCACCCGAAACGCTCAAGTTCTTCCATAAGCTTGGGCATCACGGCCTCGCTGCTCGTGGTACTAAAAGCGATGGTGATGGGCTGAATGATACGACGCAGCAACTCCTTCATTCGCTGACCGAGAAACAGGAAGCCCACCCCAATGAGCATGATCCATAGAATGGCGAGACCGATGTAGAACTGACCGATGTAGAAGGCATAGGTCCGGAGAATGTCAAGGCCATAAATGGCGATCACAGCGGCGATGGCACCAAAGACCCCCAACGGAGCGAAATTCATGACGTAGCCCACCATTTTCAGGATAACGTGCGACACGCTCTCCAACAGCTTCACCACCGGCTTCGCATAATCGCCGATGCTGGCACAGGCCACCCCGAAGAACAGGCTGAACACCACGATCTGTAGCACCTCGTTGGTGGCCATGGCCTCCACGATGCTCTTGGGAAAGAGGTGAGCTATGAAATCCTTCAGCGTGAAGGACTGTGTCTTGCCGATCACATCGGCCACATCCCCGCTCGCTTCCAGTTGAAGTCCTACACCGGGCTTCAACACGTTCACCAGCAACATGCCGAGCAGCAGACTGACCAGCGATGCGGACATGAACCAGAGCAGTGCCCTGCCCCCTACCCTGCCCACGGTCTTCATGTCACCCAACTTGGCAATTCCTACTACCAACGTGCTGAATACCAGCGGTGCGATGATCATTTTCACCAGCCGCAGGAAAATGTCCGTCAGGATCTTCAGGTTCTCGGCCACTTCCTTTCGGGCCTGAAGCTCCATTCCATGATACATGGCATAGCCCGCAGCGATGCCCAGCACCATGGCGATCAGGATCCAAATGGTCAGTCGGTTGTTCTTCGTCATGGCCGTTATCAATGGCGCCGAATGTAAACCGTCGTACGGTCTTATTCAGCATATCAGAACTGGTCCATAGGTCAAAGGTCCTCGGGCACCAGACCTGGCAGCACGCCCGTGGGGCCATGCGTGTAGCACCCGCTCATTGATCACGAACCAGTAGTGGTCATGAAATGGGCACATCCGACCTAAGCACTCCGCAAGAAATGGGACCCACGTACACGATCGTCGTACGATAGGGATCGTCCATTGGAATGCGCTGAGCTGATGTACAGGTCTCATCCTGAGCACAGCCCCTACTTTTGCCGCCCTTCCCGCTCATGCACACCACCACCCGATACACCGTGGATCCTGCCCGTCTGGATGGCGTGGTGGACGAGCCGCTGTTCCAAGCGGTGGCTGCGGAAGCGGCGGAGCAGGGCATTCCTGCCTTCGCTATTGGCGGTTATGTGCGCGACCGGCTGATCGGACGGCCTTGCAAGGACATCGACTTCGTGGTGGAGGGCGACGGCATGGCCTTCGCACAAGCCGTGGCGCGGCGCCTGAAGGCCGAACCCGTGCATGTGTTCAAGAACTTCGGCACCGCGATGTTCACCCTTCGGGACCCTCAGGGTGATGTGCAGGTGGAGTTCGTTGGTGCGCGCAAGGAGAGCTACAGCCGCAACAGCCGCAAGCCCGAGGTGGAGCCTGGCAGCATCAAGGACGACCAGGAACGGCGCGACTTCACCATCAATGCGTTGGCGATCTCGTTGAACCGCGGCAGCCTCGGCGCGCTGGTGGACCCTTTCGGTGGTATCCTGCACCTGGACCAGGGCCTCATCCGCACGCCGCTCGATCCGGACATCACCTTCAGCGACGATCCACTGCGCATGTTGCGTGCCGTGCGCTTCGCCAATCAGCTCGGCTTCGTCATCGATCCGTCCACCTTCGAGGCCATCAAACGGAACGCTTCGCGGCTGGAGATCATCAGCGCCGAGCGCATCCACACCGAGCTGAACAAGATCCTCGCCTGTGCCAAGCCCAGCATCGGCTTCAACCTGCTGCGCGATAGTGGGCTGATGCAGGAGTTCTTCCCCGAGTTCTTGGAACTCGCGGGGGCCGAAGAAAAGTTCGGGATCGGCCACAAGGACAACTTCCACCACACCTTACAAGTGCTGGACAATGTGTGCGAGAAGAGCGACGACCTCTGGCTGCGGTGGGGGGCCGTGCTGCACGACATCGCCAAGCCCGCTACGAAGCGCTTCGTCCCAGGCCTCGGTTGGACCTTCCACGGTCACGAGGATAAAGGCGCACGCATGGTCCCCAAGATCTTCCGTCGCCTGAAACTGCCCTTGGACGAGAAGATGAAATTCGTGCAGAAGCTGGTGGCCCTGCACCTGCGCCCCATCGCACTCACCAAGGACGAAGTGACCGACAGCGCTGTGCGACGCTTGTTGTTCGATGCCGGCGACGACATTGATGCTTTGATGATCCTCTGCCGTGCGGACATCACCAGCAAGAATGAGAAGAAGAAAGAACGCTACCTCCGCAATTACGAGGTGGTGATCCAGAAGTTGAAAGAGGTGGAAGAGAAGGACCGAGTGCGCAACTTCCAGCCACCGGTCACAGGCCAGGACATCATGCGGGCCTTCGATATTCCGCCCAGCAGGCCCATCGGCGACATCAAGACCGCGATCAAGGACGCCATACTCGATGGCAAGATCCAGAACGATCGGGAACAGGCGTGGCAGCTGATGATCTCGGAAGGACAAAAGCTGGGGTTATCCCTTGCGCCTGGCTACGAGCAGCCCAGCGGACCGGCGCATTGAACCGGTGCCTGCGTGCAAGCAGTCCGTATTTTTCGGACATGGCACTTCAACGCATCCGCACCCAAGCCGAATACGACGCCAACTACGCCGAGAGCGTGAACGACCCCGTGGGGTTCTGGACCGCGCAGGCCGAGACCTTCGAATGGCACCAGAAGTGGGACACCGCGCTGGAATGGGACTTTGAGACGCCCAACGTGAAGTGGTTCGCGGGGGGCAAGTTGAACATCACCGAGAACTGCCTGGACCGCCACCTGAAGCAGCGCGGCAACAAGCTGGCCATCATCTGGGAGCCGAACGACCCGAAGGAACGCTTTGTGCGCCTCACGTACCGCGAGCTGCACGAGCGTGTGTGCCAGTACGCCAACGTGCTGAAGCGCAACGGCGCGAAGAAGGGCGACCGCA
>CAZQFG010000177.1:0-6361 GCA_964592515.1 uncultured Chryseobacterium sp.
CATTGCAATGCATCCCACCAGCGCTCGCTCAAGTCCATGTTCGGTCCGTTCACGATGCGACCGATGCGTGGTGTGAGCAACGGGATGCCCAGCTCCTTTGCAGCCAAGGTCACGCGCTCAACAGGTTCCTTCCACGGGTGCATGGCCAGGCTGAACTTGCCCCAATGGATGGGCATGAGCACCTTCGCCTTCACGTCGGCAGCGGCCTGTGCCGTCTCTTCGGGCATCATATGGATGTTGGACCAACGCTCATTGTAGGCACCGCATTCCAACAACGCCAGATCGAAGGGCCCGAAACGCTTGCCCACTTCCTTGAAGGATGGCGAATAGCCGGAGTCGGCGCCGAAATACACCTTCTTCGTGCGGCCTTCGAGCACCCAAGAACCCCAAAGCGTACTGAAGCGATTGGTCATTCCACGTCCGCTGAAATGGCGGGCGGGAGCGAGCGTCAGCTTCACGGAACCGACCTCGGCGCTCTCCCATAGGTCCTTCTCGGTGATGGCCTCCGCAGGTATGCCCCAGTGCTCCAGATGCGCACCCACACCCAGCGGCACAATGAAGCGTTTGTCCTTCAGTTGAAGAACGGTCTCGTGATCGAGGTGATCGTAGTGGTCATGCGAAAGGAGTACGACGTCGACCTGTGGCAGCAGATCAACACGCATATGCTGGGTGTAGTTGAATCGCTTGGGGCCAGCGAAACTGAACGTACTGGCGCGCTCGCCGAACACTGGATCCGTAAGGAAGGTGGTGCCATCGACCTTGATCAGTAACGACGAGTGGCCGAACCAGCACACAGCGATCGCGGTATCGGGTACGGCGGCCCAGGCAGCGGCATCGAAGTCGACCACGGGGATAGTGTCCTTCGGCTCGCGACCATCACCGCCCTTGATGAACTCCCACATGACGCCCAGCAGGGTACCGATCGGCATGTCCATGTTGGTCTCCACCATGTTCTGGAACTTGCCATCACGATAGTTGGGCGAGGCCTGTATGCGCGCGAGCCGATCACCGGAGGGATCGCTACCGATGCGCGGCGCGAACTGGAAGTACAGCAACAGCGCGACGCCCAGCGTGATCAGAAGGCCCAACAGGATCCAAGGCATCATTCGTAGCGGTCTCAATGGTCAAAATGGAAAGGTCCGGTACAAAGGTCCGGACCTTTCCATTGATCGACCTACCGCTCGTGGATCAGTTGCGGTATTTCACCGCACCTTGGGCAAGCAGGTGTTGAATGTCGTTGTTGATACTAAGGATCAGCAATGAGGTAGCCGTACAGAACACCGGACTGGTGATGCAGTGGTGGCCGTTCCAGCTACCGTCGTTGTTCTGGATGCTCACCAAGCGGCCGGTCGTCTGCTGGTACCAGTTCTTCCAACCCTGGTCCTTTCCGATAACAAGCGATTCGCCGGTCTGAAGGAAACTGAGGAACTCCTCACCGCCATTGTTCCCGAAGCCACTGATCACCCGTTCGTCCTGGGCCTGCTGCTTACTGGCGTTGAACACCTGGTAGGCGGTGTTGTACTTCTCGGCCTCGGTGCGCGACATACCGGTCTCTTCGAGCGCGTCCACGGAAACCGGTGCATCATTGGCGATCCTACCTTCCTTCTTGGCCTTCGCGATGCGCTCGTTCACCTCACGCGCTTCTGCCGCACTGTTACGCGTACTGCCGCTGACCGCGTAGAGCGTGATGCCTGCTGCCCGCTCCGTGGCCACACTACCGGTGTTCACATCGAAATTGGCCTTCTGGTAATTGCGGGCCAGGTCCAACGCCTCGGCATCCACTTCGGCGCCTTGTGCCTTTGCCGATTCCAGCGCGCTGGCCGCGAAGGAGCTCTGGAGCACGCCGGCCCATCCATCGCCCTGCACGCTGCCATCACTGTTCTGCGAACGTTGGATCATGCCCACACAGGTGTTCAGCGCGCGCATTACCCGCAGCCTCATCGGGTGCTCCTCGCCAAGCTTGGCGCTCAGGTTGCTCAGGCACTGCGCCGTCAGCGCCACGTCGATGTTCTGCCCCAACTTGGACTGGATCTGCGTGCCCTGCAGGGCCGTGACGTTCACGGCGTTCTTCGGCGCCGCCTCCACTTGCTTCAACAGGTATTCCACCGCCTTCTTGAGCTGCGTGCTGTATGTGCCTTGGTCAAGGCCGTTCCCCATGCGCATCAGGGCCATGGCCACCATGGCGGTGGTGGCGGGGTCGGTGCTCACGGCATGCGGGTCCATGATGTCCTGCCGGGAATGGCTTCCCGCGCCATACCCACCATCCTGGGCCTGTGCCTTCACCAACCACTGTAGTCCGCGTTGCTCGGCCAGCAACACTTTCTCAGGTGTTCGCAGAACGAAATTGCTGTCAAGACCAACGCCTTCGTACACGGTCATGAACACGCACTTGGGCGGATCTTCGGTGACCGGTGGTGGAACTGGACAATGTTCCTTCGGCACCGTGGCGTTGGGCGAAGGACCTCGGAAAGATGCGAGGATCATGAAAATGCCGAATGCAGAAAATGCCGCGAGCAGAAGAAAGGACCGAGTACGCATGGGGTGTCGTATTGTGGTCAACCTTGATGCGGATGACCTGTTCAGAGCTGCCGTACACGTATCCGTCGACATGGTTCGATCGCACCGGATATACCTTCGGGCATGCGCTGTTCATCAACTCTGATCGCTTCGTTCATCGTGCTGGTCGTCGGGGCCCAACCACGCATCCTGCACTTCACGCGCACCTCCGGCTTCGATCACCAGACCCGTGGGGTTTCCTTCGCCATGTTCCAATCCATCGCGCAGGAGGTCGGAGCCACTGTGTATGACGATCAGAGCGGGGACCCGTTCAGCAATACCACCACGTTGTCGGAGTATGATGTCATCATCTTCAGCAACACCAGCGGCAACAACATCCTTAACGCGCAGCAACAGGCCAATTTCGAGGTGTGGGTGGCCAACGGCGGCCGGGTCATGGGCATTCATGCAGCCACCGACACCTACCGTCACAGTACGGCCAACGGCGGCAATACAGGTGCTTGGGACTTCTACGCTGAATTGATCGGTGCCAGCGTGCAGGAGGATCCGAACCATGTGAGCGGCACACCGCAATACAGCATGCAGCACATCGGTACGCATGCCAGCACCGCCAACCTGCCCGACCCGTGGGTGAAGAACGAGGAGTACTACTACTGGGAAGGTGGATACTACGGCCCGAACAACGTGGAGGTGCTACGTGTGGAGGAGACCGTGGGGCCGAACGGACAGATGAACAGCTACGATGCTCCGCGCCCCATGAGCTGGTACCGCATTGGACAGAACGGATCACGCGTATTCTACACCGCGCTGGGGCACGACCAGAGCAATTATACCAGCGATGTGTTGTTCCGCACGCACGTCAAGGATGCCTTGGCGTGGCTGCTGGACGGAAGCACCAACTTGCCTCTATCTTCCAATACACCGGAGATCCACGTGTTCCCCAATCCGGCAACGGATATGCTCATCATCGGCACTGATGACACTTGGACAGGCACATCCATATACCTGTTGGATGCCACTGGCCGCACAGTACTACATGCAACGATCACCGGGCCAAGGACC
Organism: uncultured Chryseobacterium sp.; assembly: GCA_964592515.1. Lineage (GTDB taxonomy): Bacteria > Bacteroidota > Bacteroidia > Flavobacteriales_F > PHOS-HE28 > PHOS-HE28. Next base: position 3,580 of record CAZQFG010000177.1, read on the forward strand.
ACCATGCCACTGCAACACCTTAGCACAGGCGTTTACATGCTGCGCGCAAGGGGCATCTCATTACCGGTCCAGATCGTCCGGTGACCACTGGCAGGGGCCTCATGCACACATGAGCACCTGCCTTACGCCTCCTGTAGCTTCTTCGCAGCGCGCTTCCGCTCGTTCTCGTCAAGCAGGATCTTCCGGATCCGCAGGCTCTTGGGTGTCACCTCCAGGAACTCGTCCTCGGCAATGTACTCCATGCACTCCTCCAGGCTGAACTTCACGGCAGGCGCGATGTTCAGTTTCTCGTCCGTACCGCTGGCGCGCATGTTGGTGAGCTTCTTGGTGCGAACCACGTTCACCACCAGTTCCTCGCCTGGCTTGGGACTTTCGCCGATCACCTGGCCCACGTAGATATCCTCTCCGGGATCCACGAAGAACTTGCCTCGGTCCTGCAGCTTATCGATGGCGTAGGGCACCACGGCACCCAGTTCGCCACTCACAATGCAACCCGGACGCGGGGCCTGGATCTGGCCCTTGAACGGCTCGTAGCCCTTGAAACGGTGCGCCACAATGGCCTCGCCCTCGGTGGCGGTCAGCAGCGTGTTGCGCAGGCCGATGATGCCACGCGCGGGGATGCTGAACTCCAGAACCGTGCGGTCGCTCTTCTGCTCGATGTTGAGGATCTCGCCCTTGCGACGCGTAACATGGTCGATCACACGGCTGCTGAACTGCTCTGGAACCTGAACGGTGAGGTGCTCAATGGGCTCGTGACGCTGACCGTCCACCTCCTTATAGAGCACTTGAGGCTGACCGAGTTGGAACTCGTATCCCTCACGACGCATGGTCTCCACCAGGATGCTCAGGTGCAGGATACCGCGACCGAAGACGAGCAAACGATCAGGGCTCTCCGTCTCCTTGATGCGCATGGCCAGGTTCTTCTCGATCTCCTTGAAGAGCCGGTCGCGCACGTGACGGCTGGTCACGAACTGCCCCTCCTTGCCGAAGAAGGGTGAGTTGTTGATGGTGAAGAGCATGCTCATGGTGGGTTCATCCACCTTGAACTTGGGCAGGCCTTCAGGATTCTCGGCATCGGCCACCGTATCGCCGATATCGAAATTCTCCAGACCCATCAGGGCCACGATCTCGCCGCAACCCACTTCGTGCTTGATCTTCTCCTTGCCCAGGCCTTCGAACACCATCAGTTCCTTCACCTGGCCCTTTTGCAGCGAGCCATCGTTCTTCACGAGCGTGACCTGCTGACCGGGCTTGATGCTGCCGCGCGTGATACGCCCCACGGCGATACGTCCTTGGAAGCTGCTGTAATCCAAGCTGGTGATGCGCATTTGCAGACTGCCTTCCACTTGGCGAGGTGCAGGGATGTGCTCCAAGATCACATCCAACAGGTGGCTCACGTCCTCGGTCGGGGTCTTCCAGTCGGGGCCCATCCAACCGTTCTTGCTGCTGCCGTAAACGGTGGGGAAGTCCAACTGATCTTCGGTGGCATCCAACGCGAACATCAGGTCGAACACGGCTTCGTGTACCTCCTCGGGTGTGCAGTTGGGCTTATCCACTTTGTTGATCACTACCACGGGCTTCAGCCCCAGTTCGATGGCCTTGCCAAGCACGAAACGCGTTTGTGGCATGGGTCCTTCGAAAGCGTCGACCAACAGGATCACACCATCGGCCATGTTCAGCACGCGCTCCACCTCACCGCCGAAGTCGCTGTGGCCAGGTGTGTCGATGATATTGATCTTCGTGCCCTTGTAGCGCACGCTCACGTTCTTGCTCAGGATCGTGATGCCGCGCTCCCGTTCAAGGTCGTTATTATCCAACAGCAGGTCCTTCACCTCCTCGTTCACGCGGAAAAGCTGGCATTGGTGGAGGATCTTGTCCACCAGGGTGGTCTTGCCATGGTCCACGTGGGCGATGATGGCGATGTTGCGAAGTGAGGTCATGACTTGAGCGCGGGGGACCGGCGGGTATTGGGGGGATTTTCTGAAAAAGGCCCGCGAAGGTACGGCTCCTTTCCGGGAATGGGCCGGATCACGGATATTCGCGCCTCATTCTTAGGACCATGCGAACGTTCCCCTTGCTTCATTCGGCCTTGTCCTTTGTGGCATTGGCATGCATTTCCTGCGGCGACCAAGCACCCGAGGGCAGCGGCGTACCTCCTGTGGAGTTGACCGGCGAACTGGTCATTACAACGGGCAATGTCGTGCTGCTGGACTGTGAGCGTCATTCCTACGCCCTCTCAGGTGCCTTGCGTGATTCCGTGATGTTCCGTTTCAGTGCTGCGGCAGCGCTGACCGAAGGGCAACGACCTTGGATCACCGTGCAGGCCAGCGATTCCTCCTTCTCGGCAGGCACTGTGATCGACGTACAGAAGCGCGGCCCCTGTCTGGTGGACCTGCCCGGCACCTATGCCATGGAGGCCACTCAGGATGGGCAGATGGCGGCCAAGATCAACCTGGATGTCTCGGGCCGGTTCAGCTTGGCCGTGGCTCCAGGTGATGGCACGCGCAAGGACGACACCGGCGAGTGGCGCCGCGAGGAGCAAGGCGTTCTGTTGCAAGGTCAGGAGCTTAAATACTTGCTCAGCATTGATCATCCGGATGCCCTGGTGCTGAAGGACACCATACCGTTCGGGCAGGTGCTGCGTATGACACGTCGTTGAGGCGGCATCGGCCTTCGACCATTCGCCTATCTTTGCCGCCCCTTGCAGAAATGCCGGGCACTACCGGCCCCGTAGTTCAATTGGATAGAATGACAGATTCCGGTCCTGTTGGTTGCAGGTTCG
>CAZQFG010000178.1:0-6348 GCA_964592515.1 uncultured Chryseobacterium sp.
GTGGTCTTCGTCCAGGCCCACGGTGGCCACGGCGATGCCTTCGCATTGGGTATCGGATGCGCAGACCCCCTGGATCGTCAGGCAGACCTGGTAGGTGCCCGGCGCGGGGAAGGCATGCTCCACCACATCACCGGAATACGTGGTGCCGGCGACGTTCCAGGAAGCCGTTCCGCCGCCGGTGGAGGTGTTGGTGAAGGTGTACCCGAGCGCATCGCCGGGCTGTGTCGCGAAGCTTGCTTCCACCGGATAGGTGCAGCAAACGAATTGGCGGGTGAGCGCGGGCTGCGTGGTGCCCGTGACCCAACTGGAGGTGCTTTGGCCGGTCTGCTGCGTGGAGCTGTGGTTGAAGATGGTGGGTGTGTACTCGGTCCACTGCACGGTAACGCTGATACCGGTACAGCCCCCGTTGCCGAACTCGTCGGTGAGCACGGCATGGATGGAGTTGCCGCCGGTGCCGCTCTTGAAAGAGGTCACCAACAACCCGCCCGTGTTGGAGCGGCTCATGGCCACGGGGTATTCGCTGGCGGTGCTGCCGTAAAGGCGGTTGCTCAGCAGTTCGCCGTTGCCATTGAACACCAGTACCAGCACATCGTAGTTGCCTTGGCCACCGGCCATGTTCTGTGCGCGCAACACGGCGGCGTAGCGTCCCGGCACGATGGTGGCCAGGCCGATCACGTCGAAGGCGTTGCCGATCACGCGGGTCCATTGGTGCGTGCCGTCCGCATTGAACTTGGTGATGAAGCCGCGTGTGCCGGGCGCGCCCATGCCCAGCGAGGTGCCACCCATGTACAGGTCGCCGGTGCTGGCATCTTCCATCACGGTGTAGGCCTCGTCGGCACTGGCACCGTCCACGCCACGTGCCCACAACTCCTGGCCCTGGGCATCGGTGCGAACCAGGTAGGCACTGGGAGCAGGACCGCCCACCTCATCGCCATAGCCCACCACGGCCATGTGGCCATTGCTCAGCGGTACGGCCTCGTAGGCCCAGTCCCAACCATTGCTGCCGTAGCTCCACGATCCGGTGATGTTCCCGTCAATGTCCATCTGCTGTAGCAGCATGTCATAGCTGCCCGCTCCTTCACGTCGCCCGGCGATGAGCGCGCCGTTGGCCGTGCCGGTGATGGTATGCACGGCGTTGGACACACCGACCACATCGATCAGACGTTGGCTGAGCACATTGCCATCGAGGTCCAGTACATGCACGATGCCATCGCGGGTGGAGGTGCCGGGTCCCATGGCGTAGCCACCCATGAAGATGCGGTCGCCGCTCACGGCGATGCTGCGGTTGTAGAGCCCTTCTTCGTTCACGGCCTCGGCCAGTGCCCGGGTCCAGAGCACGGCGCCGGTGCTGTCCGTGCGCACCACTACCAGTCCGTCGTTCAGTTCGCCCCCGAACACGAAGCCACCGTCAGGCAGCTGCTGGCCACCGGCCACGTTGGTGAGGCCGGGAACGGGGATGGTGATCTCGAAGGTGTTCTGTGCGCGTGCCGTGGTGAATGCCGTGGCAAGGGCTGAACTAAGCAGGAGTGCGGCAATGGTCCGGGTAGTGTGGAGCATGGTGGTCGGTCTGCGGTTGGTAGGGAGAGTCGGCTGCGCCAAAGTATGGTGGAGACGAAGCCGGTCCTTTCATTTAGTTCTTCACGAATCGTTCGGTGCGTACGCCAGAAGGGCCGGTTATCCGGAGGATGAGCATGCCGCTTGGTAGGTCAGTGAGATCGATCCGGGCGGAGCGATCTCCGTTCAGGGCTTCCAGGCGCAATGTTCGTCCTTGCACATCCTGTACGTGGACCCAGTACAGTTCCTCATCACTGTACACCTGCACATGGTCATGGGCAGGGTTCGGAAAGAGGCGATGTCCGTTCGTGCGCACCTGTTCGGTGCCAGTGGTGCACGTTTCGAAGGCACCGGCGTCCAGCAACGCGTGCTGGCAGCGCAACACGCCATTGGTGGGGTGCGCGTATTCCCACAGCGCCACAAGAGGATAGCCATTGTTCGCAAGCCCCGCAGGGAAGCCGGTATTGTGTGCCGGTGAGTTCACGTCGATGCGTAGGTCATAGTTCGCAGCATCGAGGAACTGAAGGGCAGCAATGCTAGTGCTACGCAGGTTGGCCAGGGTATCCAGTGTTGTGGGCCACGTGCTCATGAAGCTGCCACCACCGGCCAATATGTTGCTGGTCGCTTTGAAGTAGGCTTCAGTGGGCATCTGGAAGAAGCTGCCGTTGGCCTTCTCGTTCACCAGCGTGTTGTTCACCGCATACAGCTCGTGCGGACCGGGGTTGCTCAGGCCCTCCATGCCGAAGCCGACCATGTTGCTGTTCTGGCTTTGCAGGCCCTGCTGGATCACGTTGCCGATCAGGTACGCCTGTCCGCCATTGGGCAGGTCGATCTCGCGGCTCGCGGTGCCATCGCTTTCGTTGCTGAAGCGGTTGTATTCGATCACGTTCACCCAGGCGCGGCTCTTCAGCTCGTGGCCCACATCGGCGTGGTGGTTATAGTTGTAGCGGAAGATGAGCGAATCGATGTGACCGATATAAAGGTTGTGCGAGTAACCATCGCCATATCCGTGGTGGCCGAACTCGCTGTATTCGATGCGCACGGTGCTGGGGTGGTATTCGCCACAGAGAATGCCGTTCTCGTTGTGATGGAACCAGCAGTGCGATACGCTCAGATTGAGCCCTTCGAGCCGGATACCCGCGCCGTTGTGGTCCGGCACCTGGCACTCGCTGAACTCGATCCATTCCACCGTACAGTTGTCGCCCTGGATCACCCAGATGGCTTTTCCGCCCCAGCTCTGTCCGTTGCTCTCCAGATGGGCGAAGCCACCAATGCCACGCAGCACAAGGTCATCGGCCTGCCATCGGGCCACATCGCTGGGGTACACCCCGGCCTCGATGTTCACCGTGTCGCCATTGCCCACCAAGGCGCTCACCTGGCTCGGCATGGTGTAGGTCTGGCCGGGACCGATGGTCCAAACCGTTGCACGACCTGGTATGACCATCATCGCAACGGTCCCGAGCAGCACTGCGCGTAACATGTGAACGAAGATAGCTGGGGGGCTTGTCCTCAGTGGCACATCATCCCCTCCGCACCGCGTAGATCCACTCGTCCTCCATCTTGCCGTTCTTCACCAGCGTGCCCGGGAGCTTCGCTTCCAAGGTGAAGCCGGCGTTCTCCAAGGCCTTCTGCGAGGCGATGTTGCTGCCGAACGGGGTGGCGTAGATGCGCCTCACATCCGGAAAGGCCTCGAAGCCGAGCACGACCATTTGCCGGATCGCCTCGGTCATAATGCCCTTGCCGCGGTGTTCCTTGGCCAGCCAGTAACCCAGCTCCATGTTGTTGCGCCACAGGTCGCTCTTGGGGTGCAGGCCGATGGCGCCGCAGCACTCGCCATCAATGTCGATGCATCGGCGGAACGGCACGTCCTTCATCGCTTCAGTGAGGAAGGACCGGCCATGCTCTTCCGTGTAGGGATGCGGAAAGGAGTCGGTGAGGTTGGCCGCGACCGTGGGGTCGTTGGCGTGCTTCACCAGCGCGGCGAGGTCATCGGGGCGGAAAGGGCGGAGGGTGAATGCGGGCATGGTGTATCCAAAGGAACAAAGCCCCGGCTTGGTGGCCGGGGCTTTGTTCAGTTCATGGTCGGTCGGGTCATTTGCCGAATGTCGGCGTCACCCCCACACTGTGGAAGAAGAACGCCCACTTATCGGCCTGCTGCTCAATGATCATGTGCGTGGGCATGCCTGCGCCGTGGCCGGCCTGGGTCTGAACGCGGATCAGTACGGGGGCATCGCCTTGTTGGGCGGGCTGCAGGGCGCTGATGAACTTAAAGCTGTGCGCGGGCACTACACGGTCGTCGTGGTCGGCGGTCATCACCATGGTGGCCGGGTACTTCGCAGGCTTCACGTTGTGCAGCGGGCTGTAGGCCTTCAGGTAGGCGAACTCCTCGGGGCTGTTGTCGGCGCTGCCATACTCCGGCACCCATCCGAACCCTGCAGTGAACTTCTGGTAGCGCAGCATGTCCAGTACGCCCACTTCGGGGAAGCACACGCCGAAGAGTTCGGGACGTTGCGTCATTACCGCGCCCACGAGCAGACCACCGTTGCTGCCACCATTGATGCCCAAGTGCGGCGTATCGGTCCACTTCTCCTTGATCAGGTACTCCGCTGCGGCAATGAAGTCATCGAACACGTTCTGTTTCTTCTCCTTCATGCCGGCCTTGTGCCAGTCCTCTCCGTACTCGCCGCCACCGCGCAGGTTGGCCAGCGCGAACACGCCGCCCTGTTCCAACAGCAACATGCGGCTGGTGCTGAAGCTGGGGCTCAGGCTCACGTTGAACCCTCCGTAGGCATACAGCAGGGTGGGGTTCTGGCCATTGGGCTTCACATCCTTGCGGTGCACAATGAACATGGGCACCTTGGTGCCGTCCTTACTGGGATAGAACACTTGTTCGGTGACGAACTGTGAGGGGTCGAACTTCAGCTCGGGACGGTAGAACACCTCGCTGGCCCCGGTGGCATAGTCGTACTTGTAAATGGTGCCGGGGTCGGTGAAGCTGGTGAAGCTGTAGAAGCTGAAGGTGTCGTTACGCTTGCCGCCGAAGCCTCCGGCGCTGCCCAGGTCGGGGAGCTGGATCTCCTGTTCGCCGGTGCCGTCCAGCTTGTAGCGGTAGAATCGGCTGGTGGCATCCTTCAAGTACTCCGCGAAGAGGTTGCCACCGCCCGTGGAAACGCTTTGCAGCAGTTCCTTCTTCTGGGGAATGATGTCCTTCCAGTTCTCCTTGCCGGGGTTGGTGGGGTCCACTTCCACCAAGCGGTAGTTGGGCGCATCCACCGTGGTCATCACCAGGAACTTGCCCGTGGTGGGTAGGAACTCCACAATGCTGGTCTTCTCATTGAAGCCCTGTTGCAGCGGGGTCCACTTCGTGGCCGGGCTGGGGATACCTCCTTTGCGCAGGTCGTGGAAGTACATCTCGAAGCCATCGGTCCCAGTGCTCACATAGAGCGTGGCGAACTCTTCGCCCTCAGTGACCCCGGCACCCACGTAGAGGTCGCCGTTGGCCTTGTTCTCCCATACCAGCACGTCCTTTTCCTGCGGGTCGCCCAGCTTGTGGTAGTACACCTTCTGGAACTTACTGGCAGCGCTCAGCTCCGTGCCTTTCTTCGGTTCGGGGTAGCGGCTGTAGAAGAAACCGTCCTTGTACCAGGCGGCACCGCTGAACTTGGCCCACTTGATCACATCGGGCAGCTGCTTCATGGTGCTGAGGTCGTACACGGTGATATCCTGCCAGTCGCTGCCGGCCTTCTGCACACCAACGGCCATGTACTTGTCGTCGTTGCTGGCGCCCAGCAGGCCGAAAGTGGTGGTACCGGCGGTGTCAACGGCATTGGGGTCGATGAACACCTGGTCGGCACCATCGAGCCCTTTGCGAACGTTGATCACGAACTGGTTCTGCAGTCCGCTGTTCTTGCTGATGAAGTAATGGTCGCCCACCTTGTAGGGCGCGCCCACCTTGGGGAAATTGTAGAGCTCCTCGTAGCGCTTGGCCAGTCCATCGCGGAAGGGGATCTTGGCCAGGTAGGCATTGGTCACGGCGTTCTGGGCCTTCACCCATTCGGCGGTCTCGGCGCTCGTATCGTTCTCCAGCCAGCGGTAGGGGTCGGCCACGAAGGTGCCGTGCAGGCTGTCGCCGGCCGTGCTGTCACGGCGGGTCTCCGGATAGGTCATCTTCTCTGCGGTGGGTGTTTTTTCCCCTTCGCCACAGGCGGAAAGCACGAGCAAGGGGAGGGCAAGGAACAGCGGTTGGCGCATGGTGTTGTTCATCCCGTGAGGGTGGGATGCGGCGCGAAGCTACTCCGTGCGGACCAGCGCCAATAGTGTGCTGCTGTGACGGACGGTTCGAGGCGCTCAGGCTCGGCGGCGCTGCTCGGCCACGATGGAGCTCAGCTCGTATACTGTGCCGGTGCCTGGTACCAGTGTAATACGGGCGTCCAGTTGCCCTGCCAGTGTGTGGATCAACTCCATGCCCAGGCTTTGGGGGCGTTCCCACTTGCCGTTGTCGGGCAGGCCCACACCGTCATCACCAATGCGCATGTAAAGGCCTCCATGCTCGGTGCCATCGAGGTGCACGAAGACGGTGCCCTGCTTGCGACCCTTGAAGGCGTACTTCAGTGAGTTGGAGATCACCTCATTGATCAACAGTCCGAGCGGGATCAGCGTGTCCACGCTCAAGGTGGAGACATTGATACGGATGTCAAGGTCGAGCTTGATGTCGATGGTGTAGGCGTAGCACAGGTCCCGGGTCAGGTGTGCCAGGTAGTTGTTCACATCGATGTTCGCGAGGTCCTTGCTCAG